>CAYWDW010000230.1:0-7759 GCA_964457105.1 uncultured Heliobacteriaceae bacterium | reverse complement strand
CCACGGTTGAGCCGGAGTTGCTCTGATGAATGCGATTCATCACGAACGAGTGATTCATCAGATTGAGCGCCTGCTGAATCGAGGGTTCGAGCGAGCGCGGTTTCACATCGCGGTCGCCGCGAATGAAGGAGTCGAGAAATTGCGCCGCCTGACGATAGGTATTGGTGCGCGGTTCAACCGTATCCGGCAACTGCATCGCCTGAGTGACGGTGAAGGTATTGTTGCCGAGCGTGTCACGTAATTGATAAGACACGCCGATGCCGGTGGCCTTGAGAATCGCATCGTGAATCTCTTCGGCATCAAGGCGGCGCACGTATTTGCGGGCGTAATACGGCACAAGCGCGAGGCTCCAGTTGCCGGGATACTGCGCCGAAAGCTGATAGGCGCTTGATTTCGTGATCAGCGCCATCAGGCTGCGCAGGTTGTAATTCTGAGCGATGAATTCAGTGGCGAGGGCGTCGAGCAGTTCCGCATTGGCCGGTTGCAGCGACCATCCGACGGGCAGTTGCGCGTTCGGATCAAGCCGCGCCGGGTCGAAAGCGTTCGAGGGTGAAACGAGCGCTTCGACCATGATCTTTTCCCAGATGTAATTGACGGCGGCCCGCGCAAACTGCTTGTCAGCAGTGACCAGCCGGGCTATGGCCTGCCGCCGGTTTTCACCGGCATTGACGCCTGCGCCGTTGAGAATGAAGCGCGGCGCAACGGTACTGACGCCATTGACCGGCTCACGCGGCTGCCGGTTGCCGGAGTTTGTGTTGAGCTGATATTCGCCATTGGAGTTTTCCGAAACCATGTATTTGGCGTAGTTGGGCATCTGTGAAAGCGACTGCCGCTGACGACGCACGCGGGCAAAGAAAGCCGCCATCCCCCAGGCTTCTTCGCGTGTGCGCTGCGCTCCCCACAGATTCACGCTGTCGAGATGGCCCGCGCCGTCGTGACAGAACAGGCAATCAAGCGCGCCGATGCCCAGCAACATGCTCGCCGTGTTGACCGCCGTACCGTCCATCGTGTCCTGCGGCGGTCCCATCGGAATGATGCCGCCGACGATGAAGTTCGCTTCGCCATTCACGAAGTTGTCAGCCGTCGTGGGAATACCCGCCGTCAGCATCTCGGTTGCCATCTGCGCGTAGCTTTTGTTCGCCGTCAGTGAATTTTTGAGGTAGTTGTAAAAGGCATCGCGTCCGCCCGTGTAGCGGTTGACATTGGTCGCCCGCGCCGTGTTTTTGAACAGGTCGCCAAAGAACATCGTCCACTTGTCCACAAATTCGGGCGTGCCGATCAGCGAATCAATCAGCGCGTCGCGTTTGTTGGCGTCCTGATTATTGAGAAAACCGGTCACAGCATCGGCTGAAGGAATCCGCCCGGTCAGGTCCAGATAAGCGCGCCGGATAAATTCGGCATCGGTGCAAAGCGGGGCCGACATCACGTTGTCGCTGGCCATCCGGTCAAAGAGAATGTTGTCAATGAAGTTCCGGCGCGGAATCTCCTGCGGCGCGGTCAGCGCGACTTCAGACTGTTCAGCGAGTGAATTGCCGAGCGTCACGGTGGCCTGCGACACGGCTTCGCGGTGACGCGCCAGCGCGCTGCGAAGGCTTTCAGGGTCGCGCAGGTATGAACAGTCCTGGCGGGTGACTGCACGATTTTCTTCAGTCTGCGGGTTACGCATCCGGGCCGGGCGATCTTCTCTTTGCTGACCGCCAAGCGCGGCCAGCGAGGTGAATGTCTGGATCAGCAGCAGGCCGACAAACGCCAGCGCGACGGCCAGCCTGAGCCAGCCGGAAATTCCTTTCCTGACCATCATTGGCAAATCCTCCAGTCTGACTTGTTTCTCCGGGCAGGTGTTCTTTCCACCGGGGGATGGTGGAAGTCTGGTGCAATCAGAAACGAGGGATTAGAGTTCGGTGAGCAGCATTCGGCCTGAATATTTTTTCAAAATCTTAAAGATGAAAATTTCCGTCGTCATTCCCGTTCTCAACGAACGCGCGAGCCTGGCGGCCACGCTCGCGGCGATCAGCCGCGCTGTACAGGTTGCAGGCACAGAAGCCGAAATCATCATCGTTGATGGCGGCAGCACTGACGGCACCCGCGAATGGCTGGCACACAAACTGAATCCTGATTCCTGTTCCCTGAATCCTGAGCTGAAAAAATCAGATGATTGTTTTCAGCAGACTTCAGGAATCAGGAATCAGGAATCAGGATTCAGTCTGCCGACACTGGTTGTGCTGGACGCTGAGCGCGGGCGCGGAGTGCAGTTGCAGACGGGTGCGAAAGCGGCGACGGGTGAAACGTTGTTGTTTCTGCACGGCGATTGTCTGCTGCCGCCGGATGGATTGAAGGTGGTGACTGAGGCTTTGAATGATGGGCAAGCTGCGGGCGGGTGTTTTCTGGTTGGTTTTGCTGAACCGGCGTCATGGTCGTTGCGGGTGATTGCGCGCGGCATCAATGCCCGCACCAGAGCGACGCGCACCGGCACGGGCGATCAGGGCATCTTTGTGCGGCGCGAAGTTTATGAAGCCATCGGCGGCTTCAGGGCGTGGCCGTTATTTGAAGACGTGGATCTGGTGACGCGACTCAAACGCCGGGGAAAGTTTGCCGTGCTGAAATCCGTCATCACGATTTCGCCGCGCCGATACCTTGCGCACGGCCCCTGGCGGACGACGCTGCTGATGTATGCGCTGCGCATTGGTTACTGGCTCGGCATTTCGCCGGTAAAGCTCAGCGAGTGGTTTGTGGATGTGCGGCGGTGAGGATTTCGATGGCGTCGCCGGTGCGGATGCTGCCGCCTTCGATAATGCGGCCAAAGACGCCGAGGTTGCGGTAAAGGCGTTTCGGCAGGCGCCGGTCAATTTTCGTGAGCGAGCCGCAGGGCTTGCGGGCTTCGGTGATTTCGATAATGGCGGAACCGACGCGCAACTGCGAACCGGGAGCGAGCGCGTCAAGCCGGATGTTTTCAGTCAGCAGGTTGACGTTCAGTTCATCGGCTGAAAGGCTGATGCCTTCGCCGTTCACGGCCTGCAGCACTTCGCTTTCAAAGAGGCTGATCTGCCGGTGCGGTTTCAGTCCGGCGTGACTGTCGCCTTTGATGCCGTGACCCGCAATCAGTTCGGCTGAGTCGGTCGCAAGCTTGTTTGCGCCCCGCTGCGCGCCGGTGAAAATGCCGCTGATTTTTCCCGCCGGTGAATCCATTTATTTTCGTTCGAGCAGCACTGCCGTCTGATAGCCGTAAGCTTCAGGCGTGACCGAGACGACATTGAAAATGTGACTGACCATCCGGCAGAAGTAATCAAGCCGGTAAAAGACCTGCGAATTCGGCCCGCGATAAACCACGAACATCCCGTAATCAGCCTGAGTGTATGTGTGGTATTGCTCACTGGCCAGCATATTTCCCGCGAGCGCATGCTGCTGTTCCTGTTCAAGCAGCCGGATGGTGTTTTCGTCGTGAATCGTGACGTAAAGCAGACCGCCGGGTTGCAGGATGCGCCGCAGTTCCAGCAGCCACGCATCGGCGAGGTCTTCGATGTGCGTGAAGACCGAACCGGAATAGATCAGGTCAAAATACCTGTCTTCAAACGGCAGGTGCGGCAGCGTCGTCGAAACCAGAAAGTTGAAATGCGGCGTCAGGTTTTGTTTGCACCAGATAATATGCCCGGCGCTGATGTCGGCTCCCAGGATTTCGCAGTCCGCCGCATAAGGTTTCAGCCAGCGAATCATCCGGCCACCCGAACAGCCGAAGTCAAGCACGCGCTGCCCGGCCTGCAACGGGCGACCCGCCCTGGCCAGCACGTCAAGCATTGTGCCGGTGTCGCGCTGACCGCAGGCCAGGTATTCAGCGCTGGTTTTGTAGTTGATAAAGAAAGATGAAGGCGGAACCGGCAACCCCTGAGCGCAGACTTCGTGAGGACGGGCCGGAACTTTGGGAATGAAAAAAGATGCGGCACTGCCCTGATAAGGAAAATACTTCATCAGGTCAACCGGCAGCGGCGCGACCCTTGCTCTGATCCAGTCCTTGATGCGATGGGGAACAAACCTTGTGATCATCGCGACAGTTCACTCAGGCTTATTGCTCCAGCCTGCTTAATTGCCTGCCCAGGGCTTTGATCTGAAAGGCCACCACATCAATTTTATTTTCCATTCGCCGCAGCATTTCCATCACGTCTTCAAGCACCAGGTTTTCAAGGCGCTGCAAACGTAATTCGATGTTTTCAAGCTGGTTGTTTTCGGGCACCTGGTGGTCCTCTCCTGCTTTAGTAAGCTGCCAGTTCAGTAATGGCTTTGAGCACATCTTCGGTCTGCGGCAGGATGGCGTCCTCGACCTCAGGGGCATAGGCCACGAAGCAGTCAAGGGCGGCGACACGCTTGACCGGAGCATCCAGATATTCAAACAACTCATCGGCAATGCGCGCGGCGATCTCAGCGCCGTAACCCCATGAAATCGAATCCTCGTAAGCCACAATGACGCGGTTCGTCTTTTTGACGCTGGTTGCGATGGCCTGCCAGTCATAAGGATTGAGCGAGCGCAGGTCAATGATCTCAACGCTGTGACCACGTTCGGCGGCCAGTTTGGCGGCATTCAGCGAGCGCTGCACCAGCGCGCCGTAAGTGATGATCGTGAGATCCGTGCCTTCGCGCACGACTTTCGCCTTGCCGAACGGGATCATGAAGTTCGGATCAGGATACGGACTCTTGTTGTAAGTCTGGCGATAAAGATGCTTGTGTTCGAGAAAGAGCACCGGATCATCGCAGCGAATCGCAGTTCTGAGCAGTCCGTTGGCATCAAGCGCATTCGACGGCATGACGACGCGCCAGCCGGGCAGGGAAGTGAACAGTTGCGCGCCCGACATGCTGTGATAAATCGCGCCGCCCTTCAGATAACCGCCAATCGGCACGCGCACGACCATCGGGCATTTCCAGCCGTTGTTGCTGCGCCAGCGCAGCAGCGGCACTTCGTTGTGCATCTGCATGTAAGCCGGCCAGATGTAATCGAAGAACTGAATTTCAGCCACCGGCTTGAGGCCGCGCACCGCCATGCCGAACGAGCGACCGATGATGTTGGCTTCGGCGAGCGGCGTGTTGTAAACGCGGGCGTCGCCGAATTTGCGCTGCAGGTTGGCCGTCACCTTGAAGACTCCGCCCTTGCCCTTGATGCGACTGAGATATTCGGTGCGGCTGGCGTCGGCCACGTCTTCGCCGAGGACGACGATGCGCGGGTTGCGGGCCATCTCTTCGTGCAGGCAGCGATTGATCAGATCAACCATCGTGCCGCCGGCCTTGTCAGAGCCTTCGACAAATTTCACCTGCGCTTCGGTGTCGAACTGCGCTGAGGTCGGATCAGCATCGGGCGAATAAACATAGACCGTCGCGGAATCCTTTGGCGGCTGCGGAATCTGCAAAGCGCGTTCAGTCGCCTCATTGATTTCAGCGTCAGCTTCTTCTCTGATTCGTCGCAGTTCGGATTCTCTGGCGAGGCCTTCGCGCAGCAGGAAGTTCACAAACTGCGGGATCGGATCGCGCATCGCATCGGCAGCGCGTTCTTCTTCAGGCCGGTAAAACTGTTCGTCGTCAGACAGTGAATGTGAATAAGGGCGAATGACGTGAGCATGGACGAGCGCGGGGCCGCGGCGCGCCCGGCAGTAATCAGCGGCGCGGTGCAGCGTTTCATAACTCGCCAGCACATCCGTGCCGTCGCACTCTTCGATGTACAGGTTCGGGAATCCGCGCACGAGTTGCGAAATGCTGCCGCCGGCGGTCTGCACTTCGACCGGCACCGAGATGGCATAGCCGTTGTCTTCGATCAGGTATAAAACCGGCAGCCTGAGATTACAGGCCGTGTTGAGCGATTCCCAGAATTCGCCTTCGCTGGTGGTTCCGTCACCGGCGGAGCAGTAAACGATCTCATCACGTTTGAAATAATCGGCGCGGTTTTTGATCTCATCAATCAGCGAATAGCGCAGTCCGGCTTCAGCCGCACCGACCGCCTGCAGGAACTGCGGCCCGGTGGATGAGCCGCGAGAAACGAAATGCAGGTCACGGCTGCTCCAGTGTGACGGCATCTGCCGCGCGCCGGAGTGGTGGTCATCTCGCGCGGCGACCGATGCGAGCAGCATTTCATAAGGCGTAATGCCGAGTTGCAGGCACAGCGCGCGGTCGCGGTAATAGGCAAAAAACCAGTCGTAACCAGGCCGCAGCACCAGACCCGCCGCCGCAAGAACGGCTTCGTGCCCGGCGCCGCTGATTTGAAAATAGATGCGGTTCTGCCGTTTGAGCTGAATTTCCTTGTCGTCAATCCGGCGTGAGGCGTAAATCGTGCGGTAGAGTCCGAGCAGCGTTGCGCGGTCAAGCGCAAGCTGTCTCTCCACCTTCAGTTCAGTGACCATTGAAGTTCTTCTCCTCGACTGAGTGATCGTCATCAGGCGGGCAAAGATTTGCTTTCGACCAGATTCCTCAATTAGTAAGCCAGTCTACACAGCGCTGCCACGTTGCGCAAGACTGCCTTTGGTGGCCTTCAACTTCACATGGTCATATGCGAAGATGGAAAGACCAGCGCGGAATGAAGGCTCAATCTGTCGGGCTGCAGCGTGATTTTGCAGACCCGCCTGCGAGCTTGATGAATGACCGGAAATCAGTATGCAGACGCCTCCTCAACAGATGGCCGACCTCAGTTTGCTGAGCGCGATGATTACGCCCGCCGTGCTGATTTCGGCCTGTGGGACGCTGATCTTTTCGACCTCGACGCGGCTGGCGCGGATCGTGGATCGCGTGCGCCTGATGAGTACGCAGATCGAAGATGAACTTGATGGCGCGGTCACGGACTTTCCCGAAGAGCGGCGCGCTGAAGTCGAGCGACAACTCGGCATTCACGCGCAGCGCAGCCGCCTGGTGCAGCGTTCGCTCACGAGCTTTTACGTGGCGCTCGGCCTGTTCGTCGCGGCCACGATCAGCATCGGGCTGGTCGCGCTGACGCAGCACCTGGCGTGGCTGCCGACGGCGCTCGGCATGACGGGCACGGTCGTGATGTTTTACGGTTGTATGCTGCTGATTGCGGAGACCCGGCTGGCGTTGCGTTCGGTCAATTCAGAAATGGAATTCGTCCTGCACCTGCGCGACCTTTATCAGGAACGTCGCCGGAGTGAAAACGGCATTGCCGGTGAGTCGGAATCGGAAAGTTCAAATGCCCTGAAGCGCCTCACGCAGCGGCTCAGGAGCGGACAGTAATCTTCAGTTATTCTTGTGATCCATGAAACAGGTCAGCATAGTCTGTGACGGCAGCAGCCTGGGCAACGGGCGCGGCGAAACCCGCGCGGCAGCGGCGGCAGTGCTGGAATACAACGGCAAACGCAAAATCATCGGTGAATACCTGGGCAATGCCACTAATCAGCAGGCCGAAATCGTCGCGGCCTGCATTGCGCTCGAAGCGCTGCGGGAACCCTGCCGCGTCAGTCTGACTTCTGATTCGCAGTATGTCGTCAAAACCATGAACGGCGAGTTCAGGCGCAAGGCCAACCACGAATTGTGGCAGCGGCTCGACCGCGCCCGGCAACCGCACAAAGTCGAATGGCAGTGGACGCGCGGCCACGCCGGACATCCGGTGCAGGAACTCTGCGACGAGGCGGCGCGCCTGATTGCTGAGACCGGACAGGTGAATGAAGGTGCGCTGAATACCATTCTGCGCAAGTGACAGGCGCGGATCATTAAACTGCCTGCCCCCTGCTTGACGGATTATGGCAGTTACTTCTATAGTACGCGCTCTTGATTCAGACTT
>CAYWDW010000229.1:0-7816 GCA_964457105.1 uncultured Heliobacteriaceae bacterium | reverse complement strand
GTTTATTCCACCTATCTGGGCGGCAATGATGTGCCCGGAGATCAGGCTGCGTTTGGGGATGAGGGACACGACATCGCGGTGGACGCGAGCGGACAGGCCTATGTGACGGGCTCGACAGTTTCCAAAAACTTCCCGGTGAAAAATGCCTTTCAGCCCGTTGGCAGGGAGGACAGTCGCGGCAATGTCTTCGATGGCTTTATCACCAAATTCAGCGCGTCCGGCGCAGAACGCTGCCGGGAATGCTTACGTCACGGGCAACACGTTCGGCGATCAGACCAATAACTTTCCGACGACGCAGGGTTCGTTTCAGCCTGTTGCGCCCGGTGGCGGCAGAGACGCCTTTGTGACAAAGCTCAATGCGACGGGCAATGCGCTCGTGTATTCGACGTTTCTCGGCGGCAACAGTTCGGATCAGGGCGAAGGCATTGCGGTAGACAGCGCAGGCAATGCTTATGTCATTGGCAAAACCGATTCGACCAGCTTTCCGCTCGAAGGCGCGCACCAGACGACCAACCTGGGCGGCTCGGCCTTTGTGACCAAACTGAATCCGAGCGGTTCAGCGTTGCTCTATTCGTCTTATCTCGGCAAGCAGGTCTGGATAAGAACGGGCAACTCACCGGGCGCCGCGATTGCGGTTGATGCAGCAGGCATTGCTTACGTGACCGGCAGCACGAGCGCGCCCGACTTCCCGCTGGTCAATCCGCTCTTTTCAACTTTCAGCGGCGTGCGTGATGCGTATGTCGCCAAAATCAACACGGTGACGAAGGCCGTTGTCTATACAACGTTTCTCGGCGGCGGCGGGACAGACAATGGTTTCGGCATTGCGATTGATTCGGCAGGCAATGCCTATGTGACGGGGCAAACGGATTCGACCAACTTCCCGACCAAAAACCCGGCGCAGGCGACGCCCGGCGGCAGCGGCGATGTCTTCGTCGCCAAAATCTCTGACGATGCCATCTGCCCGTCGGTGCTACGCTCCGGCGGCAGTGGCCTGGAGGAAAGTTGCCTGGCATTACGCATCAACGCCAAAGCTGACATCTTCGCCAGCGATCCGGTTATGGTGGATGTCACCGCAGTCAAGGCCGATGGGACGATTGATACGTCCTTCAATGGAACAGTGCAAGTCAGTCTGGCTGCCGACAGCACACTTAAAATTGGCTGTCTGCGCTCGGGCGGTCAATGCGGCACTTCCCAATCACTAACGTTGGAAAGTGGAAAACTGAAACAGCCACTTTCTTTAGTCACCCCCTTGCTGCAACCAGCCGGGACCGAGCTGACGACCAGTTCGGTGATTAACCTCAAAGACACCGTGTTGGAAGGGAAAGCCGTCATCAAGGCAACGGCAGGGAACCTCTCCGCCACGAGCGAAGTGAAGGTGAGTTCGCCGCTCGACTTGAAAGTCAATCGTATGGAAGTGCAGCAAGGCGTCAAACAAAACGCCGCTGACCTGTGGATCGGAGAGCGTGATGTGATGGTGCGTGTTTATCTGGATGCCAACCGAACAGGGGCTAATAACTTTGATAAGTACAGCCAGATTCAAGGCATCACGGCGAAGCTGACCGTCAGGGACAAGTCAGGCAATGAGATTATCGGTTCTCCATTCACGCTGAGTAAAGGCGGGATTCACGGCTCATATTTGCCTGGGGTGGGGAGTTTCAATGCCCCGGATGCAGACTATGTTTTCAGGCCCAATGCCGGACCGGCAGCAGATGGTTCCGATAGTCTGAATTACCTGTTGCCTGGAACGTTCGATTCGCAGTGGAGCCTCGAAGTGAAACTGGACGATGCGCTTCCTGACCGCGATGCGAGCAATAACACGGCACGCTATGGCCCGCTGAACTTTGCCAATACCCGAACGCAGACCTTTTACTATGCCAAACTGCGCGTGTTGGCGGATAACGTTAAGACGGAGTTTCCCACGCAGGAGGGCATTGATCAGGAAATGGAATTTATCAAACAGTCCTGGCCCGTGGGGCCACGGGCGCTGAAGTTTGTCGAGCAGCCGGACATCACGGCCACCGAGAATCCCGTCGCGGGAGAGCCGTTTAGTCTGCTGAATCGCCTGCTGGGGGTTGGCTTCTGGCTCAGTTCCGGGCGCGGGCTGAGGTACGTTTATTTTGTAGACAGAGATTATTTCCCCCAGATTCGTGGCAGGGACTTTGTGCCGCTGTGGGGTGATCGTGGCACGAACGGCATCACCAATCCCATCTTGAAAATGTCCATCGTGGATTCCAACCGTTGTGCCAATATCCCGATCAAGTGTGGTGTCCTCGCGCATGAACTCGGTCATCAACTGGGACTGAAAGACACCTACGTGCTTTCGGGCGCCAGTCAAAAGGATGGCAATCCGGTCGAGGCGGGCAACTTCACCTGGTTCAATCACGAATTTGTCGGTGGCACGCCGGTTTTTGGTTTCCCGTCAACATACCTCGATTTTATGGGCAACGGCGGCGATGATGCGGATTCAGTCAGAACCTGGGTTGACCTCTTCACCTGGAATTTCCTGAAACCGAAGTTGCTCTTCACCTCCTCGCAGTTGCAGTCCCCGCTGGAAGCCCGGAACGTGACCGGTTCGTTTGTGGTCGCGCAAGGACAAGTCAGCAAAAACGGGACAGCCAGTTTCGGCAATTGCTACACCCTGACGCTGACCGACCCGGAAAACACCCTGACGCCGGGCGATTATGTTCTGGAAACGGTGGATGCCAATGCTGCCGTGCTGAGCAGTCTGAATTTCGCTCCGGATTTCCGGCTGCCCCATGCAGAGCAGGAAGTTGAAAAGTTTGGTTTCAACTTCGCGCTGCCGTTTTCCAGCGCGGTGCGCCAGCTCAGGGTACGCCTGGGCAACACGGTTCTCGCCACACGAACCGTCAGTGCCAATGCGCCTGCCGTGAATTTTGTCTCGGATTTGGGCGGACAGACGCTCACCGGAACGCAGCAGGTTACATGGACAGGAGCAGATGCCGATGGCAATACCCTCACGTACAGTTTGTACTATTCCCCCGACGGCCAGCTTCATCTGCCGCTGACGGAGACGACTGCGACGAGCTACACGTGGAAAACCGATGGGTATCTCTCTGGCTCTGCGCCCCGGCTCACGCTCGTCGCTACGGATGGGATCAATGCGACGGTCGCAGAGTCGCGCACCTTTACGATGCCCAATCGCTCGCCCCGCATTACCATTCTCTCGCCTGGCAATCTGTATCAATTCAAAGTCGGCGATCCGGTTGTTTTGACAGGCTCGTTTTTCGATCCCGAAGAAGATTTGCAACTGAATCCCCCACTGCAATGGATGTCCAATCTGCAAGGTCCACTGGGGAGCGGGAAACAAATTGCGGTCAGTAACCTGCAGGCGGGAACGCATCTCATCACGGTTTCTGGCGCGGACAGTCAGGGCGCGCGCGGGACAGCCTCCATCACCGTTGTTGTGCGCCCGGATAATTTCTCTCAACTCGCCGTGACGCCGGGGAACATAGATTTCGGCACGCTGGCAATAGGGCTGGCAAGGGACATCACGCTGCGTGTACAAAACACCGGCACAGCGCCCGCCACGGTCAACAGTATCAGCAGCGACAACCCGCAATTTCGCGTGCTTGCTCCTGCCGCTCCCGTCGCCTTAGCCGCCCACGCGCAACAAGACGTGATCCTGCGCTTCACGCCCATCGCAGCGAATGCGCAGTCAGGCACGTTGACGATCACCTGCACTGCCACCAATCAAACCAGCCTCAGCGTCGCGCTGGCGGGGAACGCTATCGGAAGCGCTGCGGGCACGGCCACCACCGTTTCGGCTGCCAGTTACAAGGGGCTGGAACTCGCGGCGGAATCCATTGTCGCGGCATTCGGCTCGGAGATGGCGACCAGTGTCGCGGTGGCGAGTAGTGTCCCCCTGCCCACGACACTCGCTGGTACGACCGTCCGCGTGCGTGACAGCGCGGGAGGAGAACGCCTGGCCCCGCTCTTTTTTGTTGCGCCGCAGCAGGTCAACTATCTGATCCCGCCGGGCACAGCGGCAGGCGCGGCGACCGTCACGATTACGAGCGGCGTCGGCGCAGTCTCGGTCGGCGCGGTGACGATCACGCCGGTCGCGGCGGGACTGTTTGCGGCCAACAGCGATGGACAGGGGCCGCCCGCCGCCTATGCCGTGCGGGTCAAAGCCGATGGCACACAGAGTAATGAACTGATCACACGCTTTGATCCGGCGCAGAATAAATTCGTGCTGACGCCGCTTGACCTGGGGCCGCCGGGTGAGCAGGTCGTGCTGGTCTTGTTCGGGACGGGGTTTCGCGCGGTCAGTTCGCTCTCAGCGGTGAGTGTGCAGATCGGCGGCGTGGAGGCGCAGGTATTGTATGCGGGAACGCAGGGGGGATTCGTCGGACTGGATCAGATGAACCTGCTCGTGCCGCGCAGTCTGATTGGACGCGGGGAAGTGGAACTGATCGTGACGATCAATGGCACAGCCGCAAACACGCTGAAGCTCAACCTCAAATAGTGGCGTCAGTCAGGTGATCGGGCGCAGAATTCAGCGGTCACCTTTCTTCCTTTACAACGATTGTTACTTCGACAACGTCTTCCCCGACTTCGGTTCGACGTGATTTATTCAGCGTGAGGGCGCCGCTTGACGAAGCGCAGTGGTTGAATCATTCTGCCCGCCGGGAAAAACGGCATGATGAAACAATCACTGCATTCATTTCGTTACGGACGTCTGCTGCTGATGACAATTGCCGCGCTCGGCTTTGCGGCCAGCGCGCTGAGCGGGCATTTTGCAAATCGCGGCGTCACAGCACAATCAACGATCCCCATTCACGCGATCCAGGGCAGCGGTGCGACATCGCCGCTCGTCGGGCAGAGTGTGACGACGACTGGCATTGTCACAGCCGTCAGGCCTGGTTCAAGCGGCGGCTTTTTTCTTCAGGCTCCTGACGCCGCAGCCGACAGCGATCCGAATACGTCCGAAGGAATCTTTGTCTTCACCGGTTCTGCCTTGCCTGCCGCCGCAGTCATCGGCAATCTGTTGCAGCTTACCGGCACGGTTCAGGAATTCAGACCATCGTCAGATCCGTTCAGCGCAACCCTGACTGAACTCGTAGCGCCGCTGACGATCAGCATTACTTCAACGGGCAATGTCCTGCCTGCGCCGGTGACGCTCGCGGCGGCTGACACAAATCCTGCCGGAGCGCCCGATCAGCTTGAAAAATTTGAAGGCATGCGCGTGCGCGTCAGTTCGCTGACTGTCGTGGCGCCAACCGACGGCAATGTCAGAGAAGCGGATGCGACTGCAACCTCGAACGGAATTTTTTTCGGCGTGATTACCGGCGTCGCTCGCCCCTTCCGCGAACCGGGAATTGAAATTCCCGATCCATTGCCAGCGGGCGCGCCGTGCTGCGTTCCGCGTTTTGACTCCAACCCTGAACGCTTGCGGATTGACAGTTCGACGCTCGCGGGTGCCGTCGCGCTCGAAGTCACTTCAGGCGCGACGATCACGAACCTCACCGGCCCGCTCAATTATGTGGCGCGCAACTATGCGCTTCTGCTTGATCCGCCTGCGGTCACTCCGACGCCGACGATTTCAGGCAATCTGACTGCGACGCCTGTGACCGCGCCTGCCGCCGATGAATTCACCGTCGCGTCATTCAATCTGGAGCGGTTCTTCGATACGGTCAACGATCCGGGCGTGAGCGATGTCGCGCTGACTCAGACGGCTTTCACGAATCGGCTCAACAAGGCTTCGCTGTCAATTCGCAATGTCATGCGCGCGCCTGACATCATCGGCGTTGAGGAAGTTGAAAACCTGACGACGCTTCAGACTCTGGCGGGCAAAATCAATAACGACGCCGTCGCTGCCGGAGCCGCCAGTCCGAATTACCAGGCTTATCTGGTCGAAGGCAACGACCCAGGCGGGATTGATATTGGTTTCCTGGTGAAAAGTTCACGAGTGAACGTTATTGAGGTCACGCAGTCTGGCAAGGACGCGACTTACATCAACCCGAACAACAATCAGGCTGAACTGCTCAATGACCGCCCGCCGCTCGTGCTGCGCGCGACGATCAATGCTTCAGGCCATCCGCCTTTTGCCCTGACGGTCATCGTCAATCATCTGCGTTCGCTCAACGGGATTGACGACGCGACAGACGGCAATCGCGTGCGCGTCAAACGTCGCGCGCAGGCCGAATACCTGGCGAATCTGATTCAGACGCGGCAGACGGCCAGTCCCGCTGAGCGCATCGTCGTCATCGGCGATTTCAATGCTTATCAGTTCAGCGATGGTTACGTTGATGTCATCGGCACGATCAAAGGCACGCCGACCACGGCAACCAATGTCGTGCTGGCGAGCAGCGATCTGGTCAATCCTGATCTGACTGATCTGGTCGAAACGATTCCGGCAGCGCAGCGGTATTCATACAATTTCAACGGCAGCGCGCAGGTGCTCGATCACGTACTGGTCACGGCGAATCTGCTGACGCGGGTGCGGCGCTTTGAGTATGCGCGCAATGATGCTGACTTTCCTGAAACGTATCGCAGCGATCCGAACCGGCCCGAACGCATTTCCGATCACGATATGCCGGTTGCGACTTTGGCCTTCACCGGCACGGCGACGAGCGTTTCGGCGGCCAGTTACAACGGGGCGCGGCTTGCGCCTGAATCAATTGCCGCGCTCTTTGGCGCCGGTCTGTCCACGGGCACCGAAGCTGCTGCGGCAGTGCCGCTGCCGACGACGCTGGCCGGAACGAGTGTGCAGGTCAGAGACAGTGCAGGCGTCGAACGCCAGGCTCCACTCTTTTTCGTTTCGCCCGGTCAGATCAATTACCAGATTCCGGCAGGCGCGGCGAACGGCGCGGCCCTCGTCACAGTCAGCAGCAGCGAAGGCGCGCTGGCCACCGGCACAATTGAAATTGCCAGTGTCGCGCCGGGAATGTTTGCCGCCAATGCTGACGGGCAGGGAACAGCAGCGGCGCTGGCGTTGCGCATCAAAGCCGATGGCGCGCAACTTTACGAAGCCGCCACCAGATTTGACCCGGCGCAAAACAAAGTTGTCGCCGTGCCGATTGACCTGGGCGAAGCGACTGACCATGTTTATCTGTTATTGTTCGGCACCGGATGGCGCGGCCTGAGCGGTCTGTCCGGTGTGATGGTCACGATTGACGGCGTGAATGCCCTGACTGATTACGCCGGGCCGCAGGGCGGGTTTGTCGGACTCGATCAGTTCAACGTACTGCTGCCGCGCACGCTCATGGGTCGCGGAGAAGTTGAGGTGACGGTGAAAGTGGACGGGCAGGCGGCGAATGTCGTGAAGGTGAATATCAGGTGATGCAAGCATCAATGCTGTTGCTGAACAGCTATTCCTGCGGCAACCACCAAAGCTGATTGCGTAATTCTTCGGCTGTGTGCTGGTTCAATAAATCAAGCAGCCGGTCGCGCACTTCCCATCGGCGAAACCGGCTGCTGATTTGATACTGCGGAACAAGGATGATGCCTGCGTGTTCCTTGCCCTGCTGTTTCCACTCGTTATGAATGAGGCAGAAGTTGCTGGCGGGGTCGCTGTAATTGCAAGTGATGACGACGCGCATCTGTCGGGCAGCTTCAGCGAGGATCGCCCAGTCATCGCGCTGAGTCTCAATCGGCAGAGTTCGCGCTTCGAGAACATCATAGCCCTGTAGTCGAATTGCTTCCGCCAACTCTGCCGGAAGCATGAGGTCAAAGAGCAGGCGCGCAAAGAGTGTGGCCTCATCTCCACCATTCATACATGGGTTGACTCGGATTTGGGAGCATTCGCTTCGTACAACTCGCGGCTGCGGCGCAGACTGTTTTCAATTTCGAGGCG
>CAYWDW010000228.1:0-7851 GCA_964457105.1 uncultured Heliobacteriaceae bacterium | reverse complement strand
GAGGCGAGCCTGCATTTTCTGATGCTCGGCGGCCTGCGCTGGAATTTCAAGCTAACTTGTTGACTCCTAACATCGCAACAACTCTAATAATCCGCAGGCCATGCAGGCGGTGGCGGCGGAGCGGGCGCAGCGACCGGAGCAGGCGCGGCCTTGAACGGCTTCGGACTGCCGATGACGGCGTCAGTCACGCTGCGCCCGGCCTCGCGGATAAAGTCCGGCAGCGGTGTCAGCAGTTCGCTCAGCCAGTCTCTCTGCGGCGCCCGGCCCGAATCATCTGCGCTGGCGATCATCTGCCCCGGCTCCTGCGGCGCAGATGGAAGCAGACTGCCGACCTTCTTCTGTTCCAGCAGCGACTGACACCTTGAGTCCTTCAGACGGCATTTGGGCGCGAGCTTCTGAGCAGGCTGGGCGATGTTCATCTTTCCGCGCTCGAATTTGCCCTTCTTCACTTCATCAATATCCGGCAGGTTGGGCAGCGCAGGCCCCATAGTTCGCCTGCCGCCGTCCGACTGCTGAACTGATTTTCCGCCTTTCAGCGGAGTGAACATCAGCCGGAAGGAGTCAGGCAGAATCAGAGCGGTTGAGAGAACAAGAGTCAGGATGCGCGCAAGTGAAGTGTGAGCCGAAGGCAGCATGGCCGGGATTCCTTTTGCTGACCGTAACGGTCGGTTACTGAGACAGCAGATGAATTGATGAACTCTTTGCGCCTGGCCGACGACATCAGGGCAAATGAGGAGCGGCGGCGAGGACAAACCGGAATGAAAATGCGCTGACGAGGGTTACATTACAGAGAAGTTGTCGGCCTGACAAGCTGGTAGATCCGGCTGTTTACTGGCAGATCCGGTTGTGCAGCGCGAAACGCCAGGCGCTCCCAGGAAAGTGGCTCGCGCGACAAGGGGGGAATGGATTGTTGCTGTGTCCTGGGCCGACGATTAACCTGCGCTCAATCGTCCCGCTAGATATGGACGCCATCGCGCAGTCAGTGAAGAAGACCGGTCGTCTGCTCGTCGTTCACGAAGACAAAGTCACGGGCGGCGTCGGCGGCGAAATCGCCGCCCGCGTGTCAGAGCATTTGTTTGAATATCTCGACGCACCGATTATGCGTGTCGGCAGCAAGGACAGTCCGGTGCCGTTCTCCCGCATTCTCGAAAAAGTCGTGCTGCCGCAGGTCGAGGATATTTATACGAAGGCGCTTGATCTGGCCAGTTATTAGATCAATATGCACCTGCGTACTGTCTCCTGCACGCAATCAATCTTGTCGAACCGGATTTCAGCTCAGGGCTTGATTGGGTGTTATCTCTGCACCTGCTGATTTGAGAAAGTCAGTCAGCAGGCCGTGAAAGTGATGCACGCCGTTTTCGCGTCTGACTGAATAACGCCCGGTCTGATAAGTGCGTGACCACAGGCCGCGCTGCACGGCTTCGCAAATGGCGATGTCCTCGTACTGAACTTCATCGCTGAATTGCACGACGCGGCGAATGTTGCTTTTGACCTGTTCATTTTCAGGATTCAGGAAGAACCATTCAAAGACTGTCAGCGTGCGTTCCGGCCCCAGCGGAATAATCAGATTGGTTGAGTAATTATCAGGATAGACATTGAGCATCAGGTTGGGGAAGAGCCAGAAATACTGCGCGTCGGTGAGGCCTGCACTTTCATCAACCGACAGCCGCGCCGTCGCGCTTCGTCTGATGGGCGCGTGCTGAATGGAATAGAATTTTTTCGTCTCGGTCCGATAATTCTGATAATCGAGTTCGCGGTTCAGCGCCGGATGAACCAGCGGGATGTGATAGCCCTCCAGATAATTGTCCACGTAAACTTTCCAGTTGCAGTCGAGGTGCCAGTCCTTGCGGGCGGCGGGTTTCATCGCTGAGAGGTCACGACCAGCCAGGCGTTGCGGCAAATCTTCCAGCACTTCGCTCAGCGCCGGAGCGTGCTGATCGAGGTTGATAAAGATCAGCCCGTTCCAGCTTTCAATTCTGAATTCAGGCAGGCTGAAGTCTTCGCGCCTGAAGCATTCGACGCCATCGAATTCCGGCGTGCCGTGCAATCTGCCATCCGGCAGATAAGTCCAGCCGTGATAGCCGCACTGAAAGACCTTGCGATTGCCCTCGCCCTGAGCCACAGGCCCGGCGCGATGACGACAGACGTTTGAGAGCGCCCGCACTTTGCCATCCGCGCCGCGCACAATGATGACCGGTTCATCAGCCACCGTTGCGGTGAAAAAATCTCCTGACTCCTTCACCTGATCGGTGCTGCCGACAAGTTGCCAGGTGCGGGCAAAGACCGCGTCCTTTTCCCGTTCAAGCGCCTGAGCATCACAATACCAGGCGGCTGGAATGGTTGAGGCAGTGGCCGGATTCTGATCAAAAGAATAATTGCTGATCTTCATAGCTCACAAAGCGTCGCCACTCAGTTTGCGGTCGCGCCGGTCAGTCGTCTGATCAGCCAGAACACCGGATAGCTCAGCGCCAGCAGGATCAGGGCATAAATGCTGTGGCTGGTGTCCTGAACCAGCGCTCCGATCAGAAAGGCCAGCGACCCGACCAGCGCGATGCCGGTGGTCCACGGATACCCCCACGCGCGAAATGGTCGTGGCCTGCCGGGTTCTCTCACGCGAAGGACAAAGAGCGAGCAGAAGGAAAGCAGGTAAGCCAGCACGAAAAAGAACGCGAGCACCGCAATCACCTGGTCGAAGGTTCCCGTGACCACGAAGAACACGCTGACCGCAGTACTCAGAAACAGGGCCAGGGTCGGCGTGCCGCCGGCATTGACGCCACAGATGCGATCAGTGATGAGCTGGTCCCGACTCATGCCGAACAGGACTCTTGAGGCCATCAGCGAACAGGCATTGATGCTGCTCAGCAGCGACAGCACAGACAGGATTCTGATGATCTGATCGCCGCGCCCGCCGAAAATCACGCGAGCGGCGGCCCCCGCCACCAGCGGTTCACCGGCCATGCCCGGAAGCCGCAGCACATACAGAAACGCCAGATTCAGCAGCAGGTAGATGAAAATCACTGACAGCGCCCCGCCAAAGAGCGAACGCGGAATGTTGCGCTCAGGCTGGGTGACTTCTTCAGAAAAATAGATCACGCCGGTCCATCCGTCATAGGTATAGATGACCGCCTGGAGCGACAGAATCAGCCCCAGCCACAACGGCTGCTCCGGTCTGATCGCCGCCTGTGCCGCAACAGGCTGCTGCGGGGTGAGCAGGAAGCAGGCGGCAATCAGCGCCAGAAAGACCGCTGCCTTGAGCAGACTTGAAAAGTTCTGCATCAGGCTCGCCCAGCGCAGGCCGCGCCACTGCAACAGCGCAAAACTCAGGATGATGGCTGTTCCCACCGCCGTTGTCTGACCCGCCAGCGACGGCAGCAGCACCACTGCATATTCGCTGATGACCATGGCCATCAGCGCACTTGAGCCGCAGGTTGAAACCCAGTCGCTCCAGGCCACCACGAAGCCCGGAAAATCGCCCAGCGCGTACCTGACGCAGACAAACTGACCGCCCGAACGTGGAAACATCGTTCCGGTTTCGGCAATTGAATTGGCCCCGAGCAAAGCATAAAGTCCACCGACCAGCCAGACGCTGATAAATAACCAGGCGTTTGGCAAATGTGCGGCGACTTCACCCGGCGTGCGCAGAATCCCCGCGCCGATGGTGTTGCCGACAATGACTGCGAGGCCGAAGCCGACGCCGAGCAGTTGCAGCAGCCTGCCACGCGGCACTGATGCCGTCGCCACTAACGCCGGTGCTGATTCGGTTTTATTCATTTGAACGGGTTCTGAGTTGACGGTCCTGCCTGCTTGTTTGTGGAGCGGAGTCTAGCACAGCCCTGATGCTGACCGCCTGCGTGAAGGAAAAAAACAGTCAGCACCTGTTGACCTGCTGGCGGCGGACAGGCAACAATCCCGGTGTCACTGATTCACATCAGTTCAAATCCGCTTGCTGTTGCCGAAATGTCTGGTAAATCGCAGCCCCTGACGGGCAGCCGTTCGATTCAATCCAGACCTGACGCTGACAACCTGACTGGGAAGGAGAAGAGTTCATGGGGAAAATAAAAAAAATGCTGACTGCCCTGACGCTGGCTTTGGTGATGGCCCTGACCGCGCTGGCCTCAGGTCTGCCACAGGACGCCGGTCAGTCCGGAAAATCTGAAATTCCATCATTGATTCTGGCGCTCAAACTGAAGGAGGGTCAGAAGAAAAAACTTGAACCCGTTTACGCGGAACGCAACAAACAACTCAAATCAATCACCGAAGACAAATCAATGTCTGATGAAGCCCGCCGGGCCAGAGTCAGCCAGGTCAACCAGACCATCAATGAAACCCTCAGGCAGGTGCTGACTCACGATCAGAAAAAGAGACTGACTGAACTGAGGAAAAAGGGCGGCCAGTAACCGGGCGAGTGATGACTGGTCGGCCTGCCGACTTCTCAGGTATCACTTCAATGGCAAAGAGGGCAGGTGAACTGGATAGCTCACCTGCCCTCTTTCATTTATCAGGTCTGGCCTGAGATCAATTCTGACAAATTCGATGAGCGATATTCTCAAGCTCGAATCTGCTGAGATCATCCTGCCGTTCCTTTTCAACCTTCGTCAGTTCTTCAGCAATGTAATCACGGACCCGGCCATTGGAAGAGTAGATCAGGTCTTCAACCATCTGGCGCAGGGCCTCAGTCAGCCCTTTGGAAAATTCCTCAGGCTGGGCTGAGCCGACGAACACGATCTCGCGGTCGTGATATTCAAACTCAGCCGCAAACGGGTCAAGAAACGGGTACTGCTCAGTCACCGCCAGCAACCCGGCGCGCAATGCGGTCGGGAACGAACTGCCGCGTCCGGCCACTGTCATCCCCCGCTCGACGGCAGCAATGACCTGGCTCATCAAGCCTGTCAGCTCGGTCATCCCGGTTCCTGACTTTGTTTCGGCCAGGGTGACCTGGGTGGCTGCCGGTGAAAGAGTTGTTGAAGTTGAGGCGCTCGCGGCGGTCGTTTTCGGTGGATTGTCACTCACTGACCTCAGGTTGATCGGTCTGGTGACAGGCGCACTGACGGTAATCTGATTTTCCTCCGTCTCAGGCACATCGAGAATGTCTTCAGTCTCTCTGATCGCCGGTCCGGGCGACAGATTCTGACTCGGCTGAAAGAGCGTGGCGCCGTTGCTGATTTCCGCTTTCGGTCTGGCCGGTGTCAGTTCGGTGAAGGCCGGTCCCGGCACGGGATTGAAGGCTGGCAGTGCTGCTGACGGACTATTGCCTGATGTGCCGGAAAGGGAACTGGTTCCGCCTGATCCGGCAGAGGCTGCCTGGGGCAGCGATGGCGGACTCGGCGGGGTCGGCAGGCTCAGGTTCTGGGTCAGGCGACTCAGGCTGCTTTCGACATCCTTTTCATCAAAAGCCGGCAGGTCAGAACTTTTGGCCAGGTACAGGCTGAAGGCTGACAATCGCCCTTCACTCTGGGCAATCAGTTGCTGCAAAGCCTGTGATCCGGTCAGCGGTCCCTGCGGAGTCGAGCAGAACACATCAACGCGCTCGCCATCAATGTAAATCAACCCGCCTTCATTCGGCTGGTCAGGGAAGGAGAGTGAGACAAAATGCAGTTTGCGTTCGCGGCTGATTTTCCTGATGAGTTTGCCCAGGCTGGCAAAATCACTGGTCAGGTTTTCATAAACCAGTTGCCCGTCTGCGATCCCGGCCAGGGCAATGACGGCTTCAGCCTGCAGGTTGTAAATTGAAATCGTTCCGCGCGTCTGAGCCGCCTGGCGGATGATCTGTTCGGTCACTGATTTACCGGCATGGCGATCCCGCTGGCTTTCCTCAATGGCATTGAGCACCTGTCCGTTGCTGAAATAAATATAGCCAGTGGATTGCGGAAAGTTGATCAGCACATAACCAGTAAACCCCTGAGTCTTCAACTCGTCAAACAGAGCTTCGACTCGCACGAAAGAGGTGCTGAGTTTCTCGTGCATGGGTGTGCCTTTGGGAATGTATTGCATAGGAATCTTCCTGAATCAGGGGCGGGGAAATCCAACTGTTGTCCCGACTTCTCGCCGGTCGAATGACCAGCTTACTTTGGGGGAACTGAGGGCACATAAAGCATTATCAACGCGCCTGTTGATTTTGTCTGGTCGGACGCGCGCAGTGTAGCAAAGGCGCGAATCTGAAGTCAATCAAGTCTTTGTGCAGGCAGGCTTAAAGTAACAGCACAGGCCGTCAGCCATCATTCCGGATAGTTCAGGCGACGCTCCGCGGTCCTGAATAACTGAATAATTCGCCTCCCTTGACGTCAAAAATAATCTGTGGAAGTATACGCCTTCCTTCGCAGATAGCTGATCTTTCGCAGTTCCTTGTCAGTCATTCCGTACTATTCCTTCAGGCGGCGTAGCCAAGTGGTAAGGCAGAGGTCTGCAAAACCTTTATCCGTCGGTTCGATTCCGACCGCCGCCTTCAGTTCCTTTCTTTCAGCGCTGGTACGATCCCCGGTTCCCGATGAAACCTCGTGACATTGTCTTCGTTGTCATCGTCGTCTTTGTGGTCGGCGGGCTTTACTTCCTTTCGACCCGTGCCAGAACTCCGCGCACGATGCCCGCCAATCCGGCGCATCTGAATGCTGTCACCAGAGATCAGTGTCTGGCCTGTCATCAGCCGGAAAAACTGGCTGAACTTGAAAAAGCTCACCGACATCCGGGCAAGTGGAAGGATGAAAAGGTCAGTTGCCTGCAATGTCATCACGTCGCGGCGGCGCCTGGCCGGGCGCTCCTCGATCCGGCAAAAGATCGTTCGCAAAGGCAGACGACGAATGCAGTGTCGTTACTCTATCCGGCAAAACAAACTCATTAACTTATGGCCAAAGCAAAAGCAAAGATTCAAGTGAAGCCTGAAGTCCATCGCAATCTGATCGGTGGCGCCTGGGTCAAACCTGCCCAGGGAGAGTTGATGGATAACGTTAATCCGGCAGACACCCGTGAAATCATCGGGCGGTTCCCGGCTTCGTCGGCGGAAGATGTCGCCGCGGCGGTGAATGCCGCGAGCGAGGCGCTGCCGAAGTGGAAGGCTACGCCTGCGCCGCGCCGCGCTGAAATTCTCTATCGCGCAGGGCAGTTGCTGATGGCGCGCAAGGATCAGTTCGCGGCTGACATGACGCGCGAAATGGGCAAGGTCCTCAAGGAGGCCGGCGGCGACGTGCAGGAAGCGATTGACATGACTTTTTATACCGCTGGTGAAGGGCGGCGGCTGCAGGGTTACACGACGCCATCGGAACTGCCGGACAAATTTGCGATGTGCGTGCGGCAGCCGATTGGCGTTTGTTCGCTGATTACGCCCTGGAATTTTCCGATGGCGATTCCTTCGTGGAAGATGATGCCCGCGCTGCTGTGCGGCAATACGGTCGTCATCAAGCCTGCCGAAGACACGCCGCTTTCGACGATCAATCTGGTTCGGGCGCTCAACGATGCCGGCCTGCCGCCGGGCGTGGTCAATCTGGTGATGGGCACCGGTGAATCGGCAGGCGCGCCGCTCACTGCCCATCCGGGTGTCAGTCTGGTTTCGTTTACCGGCTCGACCGACACCGGTCGCATAGTGGCTGAGACTGCCGGGCGGCTGGGCAAAATCTGTTCGCTGGAGATGGGCGGCAAGAACGTGATTATGATTATGGAAGATGCCGATCTTGATCTGGCTGTGGAAGGCGCGGTCTGGGGAGCTTTCGGCACATCGGGTCAGCGGTGTACGGCTTCGTCACGCCTGGTGGTGCATCGCCGGGTCTATAAAAAGTTCGTCGAAAAGCTGACCGCCCGCACGCGCACGCTGCGCATCGGCAACGGGCTTGATCCGAAGGTCGAAGTCGGGCCGGTGATCAA
>CAYWDW010000227.1:0-7885 GCA_964457105.1 uncultured Heliobacteriaceae bacterium | reverse complement strand
TTATTCGTGTCGCGGCTATCTGGTGCCGCGCCTGAACGGACTGGTCATTACCGGCTCGACGACCGAACAGGTCGGCTACGACAAGAGCGTGACACCGGGCGGCGTGGTTTCGATCATCGAACGCGCCATTGAAATCGCTCCCGCGCTGAAAGGTCAGCCGCTCGTTGAAATGTGGGCGGGCCTGCGCCCGAAGGGCCGCGACAACATGCCTGTGCTGGGCGCTGATCCGACAATTGACGGGTTGATTTACGCGACGGCGCATTACCGCAACGGCATTCTGCTGACTCCGGTCACGGCTCAGGCCATCAGTGAACTGATCGTCAAAGGCGCAAGTTCAGTGAACCTCGCGCCGTTTGGCGTCACGCGATTTGCCAACCGTTCGGTCGCCGGGTGAGCGCGTGACACAGGCCGATCAGCGTTTTCGCATCGCGGATTTCATTCGTCACCACCATTCGTTCAATCTCAGCCAGGCTGAAGGCGCGCACCTCGTTGATGACTTCGCCTGCGTCAAGCGCCTGTTCGCCTTTCGTCAACTCGCGCGCAAAAAAGAAGTGCATCAGCCCGTCGTTGCTGCCGGGCGTGGCGTAACATTCGGCAACTTTTTCAAGGCTCGCCGCGCTGTAACCTGTCTCTTCGAGCAGCTCACGCCGGGCGCATTCATCAGGTGATTCAACCGGCACGACGCGCTGATTTTCCTCGCGGCCTGCGAGCAGCCCGGCAGGCACTTCCCACAATTCGCGGTCAATGCTGTAGCGGTACTGCCGCATCAGCAGGATTTCATCAGCGCTCAAAAAAGGCACGATCACGCATGTTCCCGGATGACGAATCACCGCGCGCGTGACGGTTTCGCCGGTCGCAGTGTTGAGAATGGTTTCGCGGTTGACCATCCAGCGCAGCTCTTCGCCGTGCGCCGAAACGCGCGCTTCACGAAATTCGGTGCTGGTTTCCAGCCACTTGAATTGATTGCTCATTGCCCTTATACCTCGTGCGTTGTCTCAGCCCGAAAAACATCAGACCTCAGGAGAAAGCCATGAAAAAAAATCTGCGTGTGATCTTCCTCACTGCATTGCTTTGCCTGCCGCTCACCAGGATAACACTTCCGGCGCAGGAAAGCCGGGCGCAGAGCGTTCATCGTGAGCTGTCAACAACAGAGTTCGAGATCATCGAAGGAAAATTTCACGACGGTCTCGGCACATTTGCCGAAGTGACGCTGGCAAACGAACTGATCGCGCTGACCAGGCTTGCGCAACAGCCGTTCGATGCCTCGCGCAGCCGCCGCAAAATGCAGGACGCCATCAACGCTTTGCCTGAGGGTCATCCGGGCCGCGCAACTTTCGAGCGTGAAATCGGCAATATTGAAAAGGCCGTGCGACGTGGCGCCGCAGCGCTGCTTGGCAAAGCCGCGCCGCACCAACTGAAAGCCGTGCGCCACACGCCGCGCGAATACGCCGACGCGCATGCTGGTGATGTGATTCTTGATTTCACTGACAAGTCTTCAATGCCGGTCTCGGTCAAAACCGACAAGTCAGGCCGCGTCGCCGTAGCCGAAGGTCAGACCCCTGACATCGGCCCGAAGTGGGCTGAAAGATATTTCAAAGTCTCTGAGGCCGAACTGAATGAGCTGATCGGTGAGCTTGGTTATCAATCGCAGGCTGAATTGCGAGCGCATTACCTGAACGTCGCGCGGCTGGTCGCGCAGGTGCTGATGCGCAAACTGGAACTGAAAAACTGCCAGCCTGATGATTTCAGTCAGGCCGCAGTCGGCAACCTCGCAGCGGCGCGTCACCTGTTTCGCCAGCTTCTGCATTACAAGCACGGCAACGACCACAGCCGCGTCATCATCTTTGATCGCGCGACCGGGCAGGTGCGGTGGGATGCGCTGCTTGAAGCCGTAAACATTGACGCCCTGACGAGCGAGCGGATTTCATTCACCCCGGCGCGCCCGCAAAAGGGGCAGCCCATCGGCACCACCTTCGGTCTGCGCATTGATGGCCGGACGGTCGTCACTTTTCAGATCAAACACAAACGCGGCAAAGCGCGCGGCACCGCCAGCCAGTACGAATTCAGCGACATCACGACGCGGCTGGAGGTTGCACGACTTTGACGTAATGAACATATTCAATGGTCGCCTCCCGCTTGTACTGCCGCCCGTTGTCGGCCTTGAAGCGATTGTAAGCCGTCTCAAAAGTTTTCGGTTCACCGCGCCGCCGCAGCACATCCTGAATCTCAGCCAGACTCATCACACCTTCGTCGTTGTAACTCACCAGAATGTGCCTCGCCCGCGCGTGGCAGATCAGATGCTCCATTGCAGCCCTGGCTGAACGTTTCTGGCAATAAAGACTCCGGGGGTAATCGCGCATTCCGGTCAGGCCGGTCAGTGGCGGGTTGTCATAAGCGGCAATCGTTTCCAGAACGTGGTAATTCGCGCCGTACTGACGGTGATTGTAAGGCGGATCAAGATACAGCACATCACACTCGACTTCGTGAATCAGTTCGTTCGCATCGCGCTGAAAGGCGCGGCAGCCCTGAACGTGATTGACCAGTTCAAGCGGCCTGAGCCGCAGCGGGCGTCGCGCGCTCTCCTTGAAGCGTTTGAGATAAGCCCCGTAAACGCTCGCCGTATTCGCCACCTGATCTATCGCTTCAAGCAGCGCACCGAGCAGATAAAAGTATTCCTGCCCGGTGATGATTCGATCTGCGCGCCACGATTCAATTGCCTGGCGAATCGCATCAGCTTTCGCTGCATTCTCAGTGGTGTAATAAAGCCGCCCGCCCGCCGGGCTGTAATGCTGCGCGATGAAGCCGGCAACGCCGGGCAGGCTGTTCACAAATGACAGCACTGCGGCAACCGGCGCACATAAAGGCGAGCGATGCCTGGCAAGTTCAGTTTTGTATGCTTTGTGCAGACCGGCGAACGCGGGCGTTTCATTGATTTCAAGGTAAGCCTTGTTGAGCGCCCAGGCGTAATACTGCAGATCATTGGCGATGACGCGCAGTCCGAGGCTTTTGAAATGCCTGCCCACCGCGCCAGTGCCCGCGAAAAGGTCGCAGAACACCTGCTCGCCGCCGTCGGCAACCTGACGAAAGACCTGTTCGAGAAATGGCCGCAGCGTGTACTTGGAGCCGATATAGTTCATCTTTGACCCCTGTCTGGCAGTTTGCAATGTAGCACATTATCTGGTGGCTGTTGACTATTGAAAGGGCTATATCCTGATGATAAGCTGCGCGCCGGGTAACAGCCTGTGTTAACTCAACAACCGAAGATGCGACGACTGACTTCTCTGGAAATCTGTGCAGGTGGCGGCGGCCAGGCGCTGGGGCTGGAATGGGCCGGGTTTCATCACCTCGCGCTGGTCGAAATTGATCCGCACGCCTGCGCCACGCTGAAGGCGAATCGGCCTGAGTGGAATGTGATCGAAGGCGATCTGGCGCAGTTTGACGCAGCGCCTTATCGCGGCGTTGATCTGCTGGTCGGCGGGGTGCCGTGTCCGCCATTTTCCAAAGCCGGCAAACAACTGGGCGAATCCGATGAACGCAATCTGTTTCCCGAAGCCATGCGTCTGGTCAGAGAATGTCAGCCGCGCGCCGTGATGCTGGAGAATGTGCGCGGATTGCTGGACGCAGGATTCGAGGAATATCGCCAGCGCATCAACGCTGAACTCAGAGACCTGGGGTATGAACCTGACTGGCGATTGCTGAATGCTTCTGATTTCGGCGTGTCGCAACTGCGCCCGCGCGTGGCGCTGGTGGCGATTCGTCGTGAACTGGCTGAGCATTTTTCGTGGCCTGCGGTAAGCGGACGCAGACCGCCATCAGTTGGCAGGGTGTTGTCTGAAGAGATGAGTTTGCGCGGCTGGCACGGAGCGCAGCAGTGGCGTGAAAGAGCAAATGACATTGCGCCAACCATCGTTGGCGGATCGAAAAAACACGGCGGCCCTGACCTGGGGCCGACGCGGGCCAAAAAAGCCTGGGCTGCGCTCGGCGTGGATGGCATGGGCATTGCCGATGAACCGCCCGGCCCCGATTTTGTCGGCATGCCCAAACTGACTGTGAGCATGGTTGCCAGGCTTCAGGGCTTTCCTGCTGACTGGCAGTTTGTCGGACGCAAGACGCAGGCTTATCGTCAGGTCGGCAACGCTTTCCCGCCGCCGGTGGCGCAGGCCACAGGTGAACGCATCATGGCCTGCCTGACAATTGCCCGAATGCTGCGGACGGGAACCTGAATTCTGAAAGTTCAGTGGTCAGGGAAAAAGTCTGGCGACCTGATCGAGTCGCTTCAGGATGGCAGCGCGGACGCCTGAGGCTGTGGTGATTCGGGCTGCGCCTGTTTGCGCCAGGGCGAGGCTGACGCCACACAGCAGCATCACGGTCAGCGAGAGCTTTGTGATGTGCTCAAAGTGCGAGGTCATCTGCTCATCCTTCCTGGTAATTAAGGGCGGCGGTGATTGTAACTGCGGGTTTCGATTTGCGCCACGCGCCGGTCGCCGCTTATGATAGCGGCCCTGCCGGAAACAGCCGGAAATTTTCTCATCAGACACCTGCCCCATTGTCATCTGCCCATGTTGTTCATCAGTCGCCAGGGCGCGTTCGCGCTGATTCTGTTTTTCACTTTGTGTTCAATCTGGTTGCTGGCTGCGCCGCCCGGATCGTGGCGCTGGCTCAGTCCGCGACCACAGGGCAACCCGCTTTATGCCGTCGCATTTGGTGATGACCGGCACGGCCTGACGGTCGGGCGCGACGGCGTGATGCTGCGCACTGACGACGGCGGCAATGAATGGCAACCGGTGCGCAATCGCGTGGCGGTGCCATTCTATGGGCTGGCGATGCGCGGCAAAAAGGCCTGGGCCGTGGGCGCGCGCGGCACGGTTCTGTTTTCAGGCAACGGCGGCGAAAGCTGGAAGGAGCAGGCGAGCGGAAGCAGAAAACATCTTTACGCGGTCAGCTTCATTGACGACCGGCGCGGCTGGGCAGTCGGCGTTGAGGGCACGATCATCACGACGCGTGATGGCGGGACCACGTGGACGGCGCAAACGAGCGGCACCGGGAAGCACCTTTACGCGGTCGCTTTCAGTGATGAAAAGCGCGGCGTGGCTGCCGGAGCTGAAGGCACGCTGCTGGTGACTGGTGACGGCGGCGCTTCGTGGCAGGCGAGGCCGCAAAGCGAAGCGCGCAACCTGCTCGCGGTGTGCGCCGTTGCGTCCGGTAAATTCCAGGTGGCCGGAGGGCAGGGCACGATGCTGCACAGCAGCGACGGCGGCGCGACGTGGAGCGCACAGCCGAGCAGTTCATCAACGAATATTTACGGCGTGACTTTCACGAATGAAAAAAGCGGCTGGGCCGCAGGCGCGGACGGCGTGATTCTGCACAGCAGCGACGGCGGCGCGACGTGGAGCGCACAGGCGTCAGGCCGCACACAATCGCTCAGCGCCATCTGCTTTGCCGGTGAAAAGCGCGGCTGGGCAGTGGGCGAAGGCGGCGCGATTCTGGCCACAACAGACGGCGAAAAATGGAGCGCGCAAACACAGGGCACGCAGGCATCACTCAGCGCGGTTGATTTCATTGATGGCAAACGCGGCTGGGCAACAGGCACCAGCGGCGCAATCATGGCCACTGATGACGGCGGCAAAACGTGGCGCGCGCAGGCGTCAGGGACGACGGCTCACCTGCGCGGCCTTGATTTTATTGATGCCCGCAACGGCTGGGCGGCAGGTGTCGGCGGCGTGATTCTGCGCACGACTGACGGCGGCAGAAAATGGGAAAGCAAATCCAGCGGTTCTGATGACAGCTTTCGCGCCGTGTGTTTCATTGATTCGCAGGAAGGCTGGATTGCCGGTGAAGGCGGCACGATCCTGCACACGACCGATGGCGGTGAAAACTGGGCACGGCAGGCTTCAGGTTCACGCGCCTGGCTGGAAGCGATTGTTTTTACCGATGCCAAAAACGGCTGGGCTGCCGGTGAAGCGGGCACGATTCTGCACACGACCGATGGCGGCGCGACGTGGCAGCCGCAGGAAAGCGGCACGCGAAAATCGCTTTACAGCCTAGCCTTCGCGCCCGCTGAAAAAAATAACCGGGATGCGAAAGCGCGGCTCGGCTGGGTCAGCGGCGATGACGGTCTGATGTTGAAAACAACTGATGGCGGCGACACCTGGGCGGTGCAGATCAGCAATGTGCCGGGCAATCTGCTGAGCGTCTCTGCTGTCAGCGCCAATCAGGTGTGGGCGGCGGGAGCAAGCGGCATCATCATTCACAGCAGCGACGGCGGCGCGACGTGGCAGCGCGAAATGAGCGGCACGACGACGACGCTGCATGCCGTGTGTTTCCGCAGCGAAGGTGATGGCTGGGCGGTCGGTCGTGACGGCGCAATCCTGCGTTATGCCGGGGCAGGCGAACTGCGGACGATCTTCTGATTGAAACGCGATGTTGAGGCAGGCCGCATTCGTGTTAGCAGTAATCTATTCTGCCTTCGATTCAACCACTCTGGCGACGAGGTCGTAATCGTGCGCGGCGGTGATTTCAAGCAGCACGAAATCACCCGGCTGCGCGGCAAATCCGTCAGGCACATCGTTGATCAGCACGTGGCCGTCAACTTCCGGCGCCTGCGATTCAAGGCGCGCCTGCAGCAGCAGTTCGCTTTCCGGCGAAATGCCTTCGAGCAGGGCGCTGAACCGCCTGCCGATCAGCGCGCGATTTTTGCGCTTTGAAATTCGCTGCTGTTCGCGCATCAGCTTTGCGCGCCGCGAGCGCATGGTTCTGGCCGGCACCTTGTCGGCCAGGTCGTAACCGTGCGTGCCTTCCTCGTCTGAATAAGTGAACACGCCGACGCGGTCAAATTCGATGTCTTTGACAAACTGCATCAGTTCATTGAAATCATCTTCCGTCTCGCCCGGAAAACCGACGATGAGCGTCGTGCGCAAGGCAATGTCCGGCACGAACTGCTGCGCCCGGCGCAGGAGCTTTTCGAGCAACTGCCGGTTGCCGCCGCGCCGCATGCGTTTGAGCACACTGGCGCTGGCGTGCTGCAACGGCATATCCAGGTAATTGCACACCTTCGCTTCCGCCGCCATCACTTCCAGCGTCGCCTCGCTCAATGAATTCGGATAGGTGTACATCACGCGAATCCATTCAATGCCGTCAACCTGCGCAAGCGAACGCAGCAGGTCGGCCAGCCCGTCCTTCAAACCCAGATCCAGCCCGTACTGCGTCGAATCCTGTGAAATCAGCACCAGTTCCTTCACGCCCTGCGCGGCGAGTTGTTCGGCTTCGCGCACAATCGAACCGGCCCGCCGCGAACGATAACGCCCGCGCATTTGCGGAATCGCGCAGAACGCGCAGGTGTGATCGCACCCTTCGGCAATCTTGACGTAAGCGAAATGTTTTGGCGTCGCCAGCACGCGCGGCGTGTGTTCGTCGTAAAGATAGGTCGGCAGCCCCCGCGTCATCCACGAATTGGAAGCGACAAAGGCCGCATCCTGCGCCGCGACCGCCGCCGGATCAACTGCCGCCACGATCTTCGTGATTTCGCTGGTTCCCAGCACGGCGTCAACCTCAGGCAACTGATTGAGCAGATCCTGCCGGTATCGTTCGACCAGGCATCCGGCCACGACCAGGCGTTTGAGATGGCCGTGATCCTTGAGCTGCGCCATCTCCAGAATCGTATCAATTGATTCCTGCCGGGCCGTATCAATAAAGCCGCACGTATTGACGACAATCACATCCGCCGCTTCGCGCTCGGTCGTGAGTTCATAACCGTGCTGCCTGAGCTGCCCCATCATTACTTCGCTGTCCACCAGATTTTTGGGACAGCCGAGACTGACAAAACCAATTTTTGAAATTTCAGACTTCATCAAACTTCTTTCGTACTTTCATCGTCAGCATCGTCGCT
>CAYWDW010000226.1:0-7894 GCA_964457105.1 uncultured Heliobacteriaceae bacterium | reverse complement strand
TGCGGAGAGCCATAGCGCAATGAGCTTAAGGCAGGCTTGTTGCATGCGCCACGCCTGGGTACGCATTGCTTCCAGCGTGCTCCTGGTAAGCGGCTGATTGAAAGGAAATGATCTGCTTGCCCACAGCACGCTGGAAGCGATGCGCACCCAGGCGTGGTGTCACTTCTTTTGGCGCATGCGAAAAGCCTGCCTTACAGCGGTTTTCAGGTGCGTGCGCCCGGAACGGTACAGGGAGCGGTAGCGACCTGGTGACTCTGAGGGCAGCGCCTGCACAGTCACCAGGTCGCTACCGCTCCCTGTACTGTTCCAGCATAAAAAAATCCCTGCCTGAGGCGTCTCAGGCAGGGATCACGCAATGAAGGAGGAACGAATTTTCAGTGGCGTGGTTTGCGTTTGGCCGCTGGCGCAGGCAGTTCATCGTCAGGATGTTTCTGTTCAGATGAAACCGGCCCTGGATTGACCTCGGTGCCGCCGGCAGGCATTTTCGCGCCTTCGGGCAGGAACCAGATGTTGACCTGCTCATCGTGATTCGAGACTCCGGCGACTCTGACGATAATGCGATTGGCGTCAATCGTCACGCCGAGCGAACCGTCAGCCAGGCGGTCGCGCACGTTTTTGCCGCGCGCCAGGGCGAGGCCTGCGGCTTCGCCGGGATTGCTGTAAGCGTCAATCACCAGCCGCGAGAGCGGATCGGCCTGCAACTGTCTGATGGAATCCTGAAGCACCGATTTGCAGGCATTGTCCACGCGCGCATTGTTGCGCTTGAAAGTCGTGCAGGGCGTCATTTCGCGGGCCGGTGGCGGCGGAATCGGAATCAGCACGCGCGCCGCGCCGCTGGCTTCGCAGTTGGCATATTCGCTCGTGGCTTTGACCGTGACTTCGATTTCCGTGCCCGGAGCCACCCCGCACGTGTCAAGTCTGGCCGTCGTCCCGTCAAAGGTCAGCTTGCCGGCAGAACTGCTCCAGATGTAACTGACCTGGCCGTAGCCCTGGCCGCCGCTGACTTCAGAGGCCTTGAACGCAACTGACTGGCAGGCTTCAACCGTGCTGGATTCGGGCGCCACGGTGATGACTGGCGAAGTGAAGCAGATGATGTCAGGCGGGCATTCGGTCACGCGCACGGTTTTGGTGTCCCAGGCTGAACAGTCGCCGTTGCAGATGCCCAGCCCGGCATAAAAGACCTGCGCCGTGACGTGATAAGCGCCCGCCGGCAGACCGGTCGTGTCGAGGATGACCTCCTGGCCTTCACCAATAATTTTGCCGCCGGTCGTGGCCCAGGCGATGCGCGAAGGTTTGATACTCGGATCAGCCGAACTGGCGCGCAGCACTACCTGATCGCCGCCGCAGACGGTGCTGGCCGAAGTGCGTTTCACTTTCGTCACCAGCGGGGTCACGGTGGCTACTTCCAGCGTCAGGGCCGGTGGCTTTTTCGCCACCAGGTTTTTCGCCTGCGGATCGCCCGGCTTGAGCTTTGGGCGGTTCTGCGCCGCGACGGCGCCGGCAGTGAGCGCCAGCGCCAGAATGAGTGTGATGAAGCGTGAGGTCATGTCCGTGTTCCTCTGATTATTTCGCCTGTGAAAATCCGGGCGAGTCTATCTGATCGAAAAGCTGTGTCGAAATCAGCAGCAATTCTGTTTCAATTCTCACACGGGGATCAGGCAAGCAGCGGGGGTAACGAATGGCACGGGGTTAAGAACAAGCTCGGATTCGCGCCAATCATGCCTCAGCGCCCTGCCCGGATCAACCTTTACCGCACGCAGCGCCGGATAAGCAGCCACGCGCAGGCTGATGAAAATGACTGGTTCTGTTCAGTGGTCTTTATTTGTCGCGCCGGCCTCGTCGGCGACCGGTGCATCGCTGGCATCAGCCGGACTGCCCTGTTTGTCAGCGCGGCGCAGTTTGCCAGACTCATCAATGAAAAATGAATGGCGTCCGTGGCGCCCGTAATTGACTGGCGTTGCCGTTGCCTCAAAGCCTTTTTTATCCGGCCTGAGTTTCAGTTCATAACGATAATTATTCTGCCCGGCCCTGAGCGCGCGCAGGTCGCGGCGGTAAGCAATGTTTTCAGCCTCTTCAGGCGATTTATTGCCGTCGGCCTCGTCCATCACCGGATGCTCCTGCTGAAAGCGAATCAGTTCATCCAGGGCAGCGGACTGACCCTGATGCTGTGCAGCGTAACGGCGCTGCACGACCGCCACCGTTCGGAGCAGGCTTTGCGCGTCGTGTTCGTTGCGCGCAGCGGTGGCCCTGACCTGATCGTTCAGCGAATCGAAGGCGAACATTCCGGCCAGGCCGATGGGCGTGAAGGCTTCAAGGCGGATGCTGTCGTCGCTGCTTTCGACAAACCCGGCCACCGTCGCGGGCAGATTCAACGGCGCGGCCTCGCTGCGGCCTGGCCTCGCGGCCCACGCGCTGACGAAGCGGCTGAGCAGGTCATCAAAATATTTCGGCCCGAACCAGACCCGCGAAACGGCTGAAGCAGGCTGGCCCGACATGGCCGCATTGAAACTGGCCTCGCGCCCGATGCCGTCGTTGTTTTCAGCCGTGTCAATCAGGCGTTTGATCGTGTCAGCACTGTCAGCAATGACCAGGAAATCTGCGACGTAAGCCAGGGCTGCGACCTCCAGCCGGATGATCTCAGCCTGCTTGTAAGTTTCGCGCGGCAGCAGGCTGATGATGGCCAGGCGCTGCTGCTGTTCTTTTTTGAGTTCTTCGTCCGACTTCTCTTTTTGCGGCGCGGCGCTGCCGGTTTCTTCATCAGGCGACTGCCTGGCGTCGCTGACGCTGCCGATGAAATAAGCCGCCAGTTTGTTCACAGCGGTCTTTGCGGCGGCGCGGTCGCGCAGGCCGATGAACGCGGCCAGGTGCGTCTGTTTGTCTTCGGGCGAAGTGGCGGGGATTTCGTAGGCAAAAGTGACTTCGTGACCGAGGCAGCGGGTAATTTCTTCGCGGAACTTCAGGCCGACGTTCTTTTCCATTCCGGCAATGAGGCCGTTGATGAACTCCGGCTGCTGCATTCGTTCTCTGACTTTGAGCGTCATCTCTTCGGTCAGGCGCGCGTCATCTTCGTCACGGTCTGCGCGCGGCTGAGTCTCTTTTTTCTCAGCCTGGCGCGCGGCCATTTCACGATAAGCCTGCCGGTAAGCTTCAGCCTCGGCCATTGCGCCGAACACGACCGGCACGATCAGTTCATCGTAAACGCGCGTGAAATCAAAGCTGTGACTGACGAGGACGGGCGTGCCTGCCGGAATGTAGCGCGCAGCCTGAAAGTCGGTCGCCGGGCCGCCAAACAACGTGCCGAGCAGATTTTTCTTTGCCGGATTGAGCGACACAATCAGCCGGTCAGTGACTCCGCCGCGCTCAAAGGTCGAAGCGAGCGCCACGCTTTTGATGGCCTCAGGCGCAAGCAGCGAACCGGAAACGGCGCTGAGAAAGCCCGGCACATTTTCCCTCGCCAGCGCCGTGTAAGCATCGAGCGCGCGGCCATTGACCCAGGCGAATAATCCTGTCGGCGTCAGCAGCCGCGCCCGCGACTGCACATAGTCCTGATTGTCGCTCAGATGTTCGGCGTCAGTGGCCTCGCGCAATCTGATGATGCGGTCAATGGCGGTGGCTTCACCCGTCACAAACGTGCCGCCGATGAGCGCGCCGAGCCAGCCGTTTTTGAATCGCTCGACCGTGACGCCCTTGTATTTCGCTTCTTTGACCGGTTTTGCTTCGGCGGGTTTGCCGAGGTCGGTGAAATGTTCGCTGAAATAAGTGATGAATTTTTCCCGCGCCTGCTTTGCGTGTTCGGGGCTGTCGGTTTCAACCAGGGCGACGAACTGCGGATCAGGGATTCGGCGTGCCTCAGCCCCGATCAGCTTTTGCCGTGTCGTGGCGCGCTGCGCCTCGTCAGTGGCGGCAGCGAGTTCAGGCGGAAAGTCCGGTTGCAGAAAGGCGAGTCCGAGGCGGGCATCATCCAGCACGGCGGCGTCTTTAATGCCCAAACTCAGAAAGCGCGCAGCCAGGTCCAGCGGATTGTCTTCAGCTTCGCGCTCGGCTTTCGGCAATCTTGCCGCCAGCGTTTTGAATGCTTCCAGTCCCCTGAAGCCGTCAAGCAGTCCCGCCAGATTCGTTGTCGAGACAAAAAGCATCGTCGTTGCCGGCAGCAGTTCTTCAATCGCGACGGCTTTGCTTTCAGTTTCGCTGCGTGATGGCGCGGCCTGTGTGCCAGGCGGCGATTGCTGCACCGGCGTTTGCGAGACAGCAGGCAGCGGCTGAAAAATCAGCGCGCCAGTCAGCAGGGCGTAAAAGTAGTGTTTCATAGTCAGCAGTTGAAATAACAAGGAACGCAGGCGTCCCGCCTGCTCTGTTTCAATCAATGCACTTTTACCGTAAGTCAGGCAGGGCGTCTGCCTGTTTCAATCAATGCGCTTTTACCAGAAGTCAGGCAGGCGAGACGCCTGCGCTCCTTGTGAAGATCGGGCTTTATGGCTGATGAGCGTGATACCGCAGAATCAGGCCGCGCTCACCAACCGCCCAGCCCTGATCGGATGACAGAAAAAACAGGCCGCGAATCCGGTGGCCGTGCAATCGCAATTCATCGCGCCACGTTACGCCGCCATCGTCAGTGCGCCGCAGCGTCGTGGCTGCAGCGTCCCCAGGCTGCGGCAACATAATCATCCAGCCCTGTGCGGCGCTGATGAAACCGGCATTATCGGCGCTCAGGCCCGGCGTCTGAAACTGCTGCCAGCTTCTGCCGCCATCCTGGGTGTGCAGCGTCAGCAGCCAGCGCGTTTTGCTATCGGTGATTTCGCCGCTGACAAGGCCGTGCTGTTCATCGCTGAAACGCACGGCCTGCAACTCGCCCTGAATGATGCGCCCGGTCACGACTCGCGCGGCGCTGCCGGCTGAACGCGGCATCGTGACGTCGGGTTTCGGCAGGCTGACCGGCAGCGCAACCCGCCGCCAGTTGTGACCGCCGTCGTTTGTCGCAAACAGGCCGCCAATGTGCGTGCGCGTGCGCCCGTAAAAATTGCCCGTCGCCCAGCCGTGTTCAGCATCGGTGAAATGCACATCGCTGAATCCGAAATTGTAAGTCGCGCCTTCAACCGGCGCGCCGAATAACTGCGCCAGTCTGTCGTAAGGCTGCCATTCTGCCCCGCCGTCAGTGGTGCTGAAAAGCGCTGCGTGACGACCAACGGCCCAGCCGCGAGACGAATTGATGAACTGCAGCCGCGTGATCCCTGACAATCGCTGCGGCTGCCAGGTGCGGCCACCATCAAGCGTGCGCCACACCTGTGATTCATCGCGCGCTTCCTGTTCGCCGTCGCCCGGTTGCGCGATCAGCCAGCCGCGCCAGGCATCGGCAAAATACAGACTGACGATATTCAGCCCGGCCAGTTGCGCCAGCCGTTCCCATTTCACGCCGCCATCACTGGTGCGATAAATGATTCCTGCGTCACCCGCCGCCCAGCCGCGCGCGGCATCGGTGAAATACACCGCATTCAGATTCGCATCAGTCGCCCGGCCCGCTCGTGACACCTGCCAGCGCGGATTTGAAATCGTGATGACCGGAATGATTTCGGGCGCAGGCGGCAGCGTGGCCGCGCGTTCATCTGCCGCCGTCGCCCTGCTCAGAACTGACGCAGGCAGCGCCGACAATGTCGCGGTGAAATGCAGCGGCACAGGCGCGATCCGTGCCGGCAGCAGGTCGGCTGCCCCTGCCGGACCCTCGCGCGGCGGCGCCCAGGCCACAGCGTTGGCCAGTGAGTCGCCAGCGGGCATTGAAAGGGCGTTGTCTTCGGGCGTCACGCGCCGTTTGCGGTGCGCGGGTGCAGGCCCGTGCAGCGGCGGTTCATAATCAACGATCACAAACTGCGCAATCAGCTTTCCGTTCAGGGCCGTCGCCCCAGCCCGCGTCGCTTCGTCGCCGCTGGCAAAGCGTCCGAAGCGCACGCGGTAATAAATGCCGCGCCCGGTCAGGTTCGCTTTGACCTGATAAGCCGGAAGCCCCCGGTGCTGCAGGCGCACCACCTGCGCCTGCGCTTCGGCGGCGGTGCGAAACGCGGCGACCTGCACGGCATATTCGACAGGCGGCAACTGCTCCTGGGCGCTGGCGGACAGGTGTCCGCCAGACAGCAAAACAAACACAACACACAGGCCGAATCTGATCATGACTGCTTCCAGACCGCAGGGACGATGCTGATCGGGGACAGATGGGGAGGCGCCTTTCGGGGCGGCATCATATCACTTCAGCAACCGGATGAAATTGAAATTTGTCCGGTCAGCAAACCGGCCATTCAGCCCTGACGACCACGACCCGCGCGTCTTTCAAGTGACTGTTTTTTTCGGTCACTTTGCGGCATGCCGACCGATCTTTCTGACCGATGCCGGTGGTGCGTTGTGGTGCGGGCGTTGAGTGGCAGGCATTTGCGGCGACGCGGCGGTCGGCACGCGGTTCGCAATCAACAAGTCGCTTGTTTTGCGACGCGCCTGATTCGGGATCGCGGATTATCGCGAGTTTCACGTGAGCGCAACCGGAGGAATTCGGAATTCGGAATTCGGTAGCCGGAAGCTGAAAGCGAGATGACAGATGGCAGCGAGACTGCGGCCTCTCTTCATTCTGACTACCGAATTCCGAATTCCGAATTCCGACTACCGAATTCCTCCGGCAGTCGCAGCTATCTGAACTGAATCATGTCTTCATTACTCTCCATCTTCAATCACGATCACCGGCTGGTCGGAAGTATCGCCCCGGCCAGCCGCGTCGTGCGTGAACTGAATGATGCAGATCGTGAAGCGGCAGTCGCGCTGCTTGAATGTGACGCGCTGCAGACGATTCCGCTGCTCGGCCTGATTGCGGATTACGGCATGAGCCATCCGTCACTGCGGGGTCGTTTCTTCGGTTACTTTGAGAATCAGCAGCTCGCCGGTGTGGCGCTGCTTGGCCACGCCATTCTGTTTTACTCCCTGCCGGAAGCCGAAGCCTCAGCGTGGGAATATTTCGCCCGCACGGCGGCTGAGATTCGCGCCAAAGGCCATCTCATTTTCGGCCCGCGCCCGCAGGTCGAAGCTTTCTACAATCACCTCGCCACGCACGGGCGCGAAAAGCGGCTGACCAGCATTCAGCAGTGGTGCGTGGCGACTGCGCCGCGCCTGCCGCTGCAATCAATGCAACTGCGTCGCGCCAACCTTGACGAACTTGAATCGCTGGCCACCGCCCAGGCCGAAATGATTTATGAATCAAGCGGCGTAGACCCGCGCCAGAGCGATCCTGAAGGCTTTCTCCAACGCACGGCTGAACGCATCGAACGCAAACGCACCTGGGTCAGACTGGCGGACGGCAAGGTTATTTTCAAAGTTGAAATTGTCAGCGAGGCTGCCGGGATGGCCTACCTCGAAGGCGTCTGGACCCACCCGGACTGGCGCAACCAGGGCATTGCCAGAAGCTGCATGAATGAAGTCGTCCATCGCCTGCTGCAACACCGGACGGCCATCTGTCTGACCGCCGCACCTGAAGAGGCTGTCGCCTGCCGCCTTTACCAGAGCGTCGGGTTTGATCACCACAGCGATTACCTCGCCTGCTTTCTGGCTCCCCTCGCCTGACCGTCATCTGTCTGCAAATCGCTATCAGCTTTTCCATCGGTAATGGGACGCGCGCCGGTTCAGTCCCGCGAGCGTGAGCGAGGCGCGCGCCGGTTCAGTACCGCGAGCGTGAGCGAGCGGAATCTTCAGTAAAAATGTCTTGCGACAGACACCGCTCGCTCACGCTCGCGGTACTGAACCAATGTCGCGTGGCTTATTCAGGCCAGTTCCTCACAGCAGAGACAGACTGCACCCGCATCGTGACGAATTCATTCGTTCTGATTCAGAAGTGACAGGACTGACGCGACATCCTGGGAGCGCGGGC
>CAYWDW010000225.1:0-7938 GCA_964457105.1 uncultured Heliobacteriaceae bacterium | reverse complement strand
CAGCGGAAAACGCGACCATCGAGAATGACCGTAAAGAATCCGGGTTCGGGTTCGCTGACCTCGGCTGAATAAGTCACCGCGCCGGCAATCATCTGCACTTCGCTGTCGGTGATTTTGAATTCCACCAGCCTGGTCGTGTCGCCAATGTTCAGTTCAAGTTTCACGGTCGTCATGAAAGTTGCGGTTGTCATTTATCGCTGCTGTAGCCGGGCCAGGCGACCTGCCGTCTTCCAGCGGCTGACGGCCTGGCCCTGAGCTGAATTGCCTGTGGCTGACTGCTGCTGAGCCTGGCGCGTCGTGTTGAGCGCGGCGACCAGGGCCGCGGCAAGCTGCGGCTGGCTCAGGGCTTCAGTTTCGCCGGTTTCGTTCGTGGTCTGAGTCGCGGCCTGACGTTCATTGAAGCGGGCAATGAATCCGGTATCAAGATCGCCGCTCAGAAATTCATCGTCGCGCATGACGGCCTGAAAAAACGGGACGGTCGTGCGAATGCCGCCGACGTGATATTCAAGCAGCGCACGTTTCATGCGATCAATGGCTTCGGCGCGCGAGGCGCCACAGGTGGCGAGTTTTGAAATCATCGGGTCGTAATAGATCGGCACTTCCCAGCCTTCATAAACGCCGCTGTCATCGCGCACGCCGGGGCCGGACGGAGTGCGCAGGCGCGTGATGCGGCCTGGCGAGGGCAGAAAGTTTTTCTCAGGGTCTTCGGCATAGACGCGGCATTCGACGGCGTGGCCGTGCCAGCGCACATCTTCCTGCCGCAGCTCAAGCGGCAGGCCGGCGGCAATGCGAATCTGTGCGCGCACCAGATCAATGCCCGTGACGAGTTCAGTCACCGGATGCTCAACCTGCAGTCGCGTGTTCATTTCGAGAAAATAAAAGTTGCGGTTTGCATCCACCAGAAATTCAACCGTGCCGACGCTGTAATATTCGGCAGCTTTGGCGATGCTGACGGCAGCAGCGCCCATGCGCGCCCGCAGTTCGGCATCGTTGAGCGGCGACGGGCATTCTTCAATGACTTTCTGATGCCGCCGCTGAATCGAACATTCGCGCTCGCCGAGGTGAATCGTGTGGCCCTGCCGGTCGGCGACAATCTGAATTTCAATGTGGCGCGGCTTTTCGATGAATTTTTCAATGTAAACCGACGCATCACCGAAGGCGGCCTGCGCTTCTGACCGGGCATTGGTGAAGGCTGATGCAAGCTCTTCAGCCGTGCGCACCATCCGCATGCCTTTCCCGCCGCCACCGGCTGCGGCTTTCAGCATGATCGGATAGCCGACTTCAGCCGCGACCCGGCGCGCTTCAGCCAGATCAGACAAAGGCTGCGCGGTGCCCGGCACGATGGGCGCGCCCGCCCGCTGCGCCGCTTCGCGGGCATTGGTCTTACTGCCCATCAGTTCGATGGCCGCCGGCGAAGGGCCGATGAAGACCAGCCCGGACGCTTCAACGAGGCGGGCGAATTCAGCGTTTTCAGCCAGAAACCCATAGCCGGGATGAATGGCTTCAGCGCCGGACTGTTGTGCCGCCCGAATGATTCGTTCTTTGACCAGGTAACTGGCGGCTGAAGGCGCTTCGCCAATGTGATACGCCTCATCCGCCAGGCGCACGTGCAGCGCGTGGCGGTCGGCATCGGAATAGACCGCGACCGGCGAAATGCCGAGATCACGGCAGCCGCGAATCAGCCGCACCGCAATCTCTCCACGATTGGCAATCAGGATTTTCTGGAACATACAGGTCCGGGAAGGCTGTTACTGCACGATGGATCGGCCCGGATACCTCGGATCATAGCGCACTGTGACCGGCAGACCGGGCTGATATTTGTAGCTGCCGTTGACCTGCTCGGGCCGAAGCGTTTGCGAGGATTCGTACTGAACGTTGGAGATGTTGTAGATGTAAAAAATTCTGACCTCAGCGCCGTCAGGCTGCAAATCAATGATTTCGCCCTCGATGATTCGTCCGTACTGAAGCAGCCAGGCGGAGTATTCGTCCTCCCGGTTACGACGCAGCAGGCGATTGATGGTGCGAGACAACCAGCTTGCCATAAGGTTACTGAGCAACAGCGGTCTGAGTGCCGCGCGGAGCCGGGGATGAAATGGAAGCCCGGATTTTCGGACTCAGCGCTCCGCGCCTATTTCGGGATTTTGTCAGAACCGGACAGGCCGGGAAGGCTGTCATCACCGGCTGACGAAACGATGATTCCATCCTGTAACACAATGTCATCCGGCGTGCCGGCGACACCGTCAGGTCCGGCGGAAATCAGGCGGTAATCGCTGAAGCCGGGCGCGCTGTCGCGGGAGGCCACGAATGCCGCCGGGGCATAAACGATCTGCTTTTCCCAGTAATCAAGCTGCGGAATCTGTTCCTCGCTGAAGGCCTGCAGTTCCGCCAGGTCGTCCGGGTACCGGCCAAAGGTTTCGTTGTATTCGTGCAGCAGTCGCCCGAGCTGATACATCGTGGCGCGCGTGGCTGCCGCTCGTTTGGCGCGGCCATTTTCAATGGCGCGCGGAATCGAACTGATGGTAATGGCGCTGAATGCCACCGTCATCAGCAGGGCGAGGGCCAGCGCCGCATTGGCCAGTTTCAGCCCGCCGAACCTCGTCGGCTGCTGCTGAATCAGTCGCCGCGCCCGCCGCGCCAGCCACGCCGACAGCAGGCCGAGCGGAATAACGGCGGCGGAAAGATAAAAGGCCAGCCGGTAAGCGTCATAACTGAAGATGCGGTAATAAGGCAGCTTCGGGTCCAGGCTGAGCAGGTCGCGGGTGAGTTTCAGGCTGTCGCCGAAGACCCAGACCGTCAGCACCCGCAGCACCTTCAGGTCGTTATTGAACAGCCAGGCCAGCACAAAGACGACCACCGCCAGCAGCGCGACGGCCAGCGCCAGCAGGGAATTGCCCAGCCTCGGCAACAGCACATCGGGCTGAGCCAGCGGTGCGTCAACCTGCCGCGCGCCGCAGGCCGAACAGTGATCTTCAGTGAATGCTTCGGCCTGCCCGCAGCACGGACAGACCATTGATGAACCAGGGGTGCCTTTCGTCAGGTGATTGGTCATGTGGTCAGTGATGATGTGCCGGAACCGGTTTGATCCCGGCTTGTCCAGGACTGCTTTTTTCCGGTGACTGACTGGCGCTGTCAGTCGCTGCACTCAGTTCAGACTCGTGGGTCATGCGCCGCGTGTGATACAGCCGCTGAAAAAATGTCCAGTACGACATCAGCGTGATCAGCCAGATGGTGGCTGGCATTTTGTTGAGAAACGGGCTTTTTGATTCCGGCCAGACAGTCAGCGAACCGATGATCAGCAGCACGACGCGTTCAGGCCGGCGAAAGAAGCCGACATCACATTTCGGAATCAGCGATTCAGCGCGCGCTGAGGTGTAACTGATCATCACCGACCCGATCAGCGCCGCGCCCGTCAGCGAAGCATACAGGGTGCTGTGATACTGCGTGTCGCGGGCATAAAAAATGATGATGCCCAGAAAGGTCACCATATCTGACAGCCGGTCCAGACTGGAATCCAGAAAGGCCCCGAATTTTGTGGCCCGCCCGGTCAGGCGCGCCAGCCGCCCGTCCAGCATGTCAAAAATGTTGGCGGCGATCATGACCAGCCCGGCATTGAAAAATTCGCCAAACCCGTAAAGGAATGCGGCGAAAATGTTGATGCACAGGCCAATCACCGTCAGCAGGTTGGGATCAGGATTGAGCCGGGCCAGCAGGCGTACCAGGCCGTTGATCACGCGCTGACACCCTTCGCCAATATAAGCTCCTAGCATTGTCTGGTTACTTTCTCCCGTCCCAAACGAGGTGATCCGATTCAGTTGGTATCTTTACCAGAGTGATGAAGTATTGCACCGCGGCCATTCATTGGCATCAATCTGCCTGAGCAGGCAGTCATCATAAGTTGTGGTTTGAAGACATGTCAATGCAATCTCCTGTACCGGGAGGTGTTACTGAGCAGTGCCTTCCCTGGCTCGCCGGTGACGGCTTTTCCTGAGGTGATCAAGCCGCTCCCTGCACCATTGCAACCGTCCCGCCGGTGGCCTGAGTTGGCGACTATCGCCGTGCATGTTAGCATCAGCGCGCCTGACACAACTGATCGCTCACAGGAGACATCGTGAAAACTGAATCCGTCACTACCATCCTCTGCAAAGGTGATCTTTATTCGCTGCTTTCGATTTTCAGCGGCCCGCTGCCTGATGAAGATGGCCAGATCACCAATGTCAATGCCGTCGCCAAACTTGATCCGCGCGAAGATGTGCCGCTGATCAAGCCCTTCACTGAGCGCCGCGAAGCGATCACGCAATACAAACAGGCCATCGAAACCAGCCTGGCACGGGGCTGGCAGGTGGCCTGGCAGGGATCGCCCCTGGCCGGCTGAGGTCAGACTAATGCCCGCACGCCTGAGAGCAGCCGGTCAACTTCTTCCGCCGTTGTGTAGCAGGCGCATCCGGCGCGCAGAAAGCCTTCGTCAGCCACGCCCATCCGCTGCGCCACCGTCAGCGCATAAAAATCACCATTCGAAGCAAAGACTCCGCGCGTGAGCAGCGCGCGCGCAACTTCGGTTGAAGTGCGGCCTTTGAGGGTGAATGAAACTGTCGGCGTGCGCGGCGCTGCGGGTGGCGGGCCGTAAAGCCTGACGCCTTCAATCGCGGCCAGTCCGTGCCACATCTGTTTCAGCAGTTCGCTGCCGCGCGTGTGCAGTTCGTCGAAAACAACCGCGAGCCTTGCGCGCCTTGATTCGCCGTCGGCCAGCGAAGCCAGAAAGTCAACCGCCGCTGCGGCGCCGGCGATTGATTCGTGGCTCTGCGTGCCGGTTTCGACGCGGTCGGGGGCGTTGTCAGGCGCGGGTTGCAGCTTCGGAAAATTAATTGCCCGCAGCAGCTCCTCGCGGCCATACAGAATGCCGAGGTGCGGGCCGTAATATTTATAGGCCGAGCAGGCCAGAAAGTCGCAGCCGATTTCCCGCACGTCAACCAGCCGGTGCGGCGCGTAATGCACGGCGTCAACAAAGCTGAGCGCCCCGGCCTCACGCGCCATCTGCGCTACCCGCTTCACGTCGGTCACGGTGCCCAGCGCGTTTGAAGCCGCGCCAATTGCCACCAGCCGCGTTTTTTCATTCAGCAGTCGGGCCAGATCCTCAAGCTCAATCGTGCCGCTTTCAGGGTCCAGCGGCACCGTGCGAATCACAACTCCGCGCTCCGGCGCCAGCGCGCGCCACGTGTCTGAATTGGCGTGATGATCGAGTTCCGTCACGATGATTTCATCGCCCGGTTTGAACTGCCGACCCAGCGCGCGGCCCAGGTGAAAGGTCAGCGAAGTCATATTCTGCCCGAATGCGATTTCATCCGGCGCGGCATTCAGAAAATCGGCCAGCGTCTGTCGCGCCGTGGCGATGATCTCATCGGTTTCATTGCTCGACGGATATTCCCAGTGCGTGTTGGCGTTGTGATTGAACAGATAATCGTTCATCGCCGCGACCACCGGGCGCGGAACCTGCGTGCCGCCGGGGCCGTCAAAGTAAGCCACCGGAAAACCGTTGTGTGTGCGTTCAAGCGCGGGGAAATGTGCGCGAAGCTCTTCAGTTGAGGCGACGCGCGACTGACTCTCGGCTGTGTTCATTGCTTGAAGATGTTCCTTTCTGATTTTGCTGCGTGATGACAAGGTCATCTTTATCCACTACGATGAACTTTGAAGCAAGTCTGATGCAGCCGGAATTCCAGACCGTGATGAAATTCGATGTGATCGTGATCGGCGCGGGCGCCGCCGGATTGTTTTGCGCCAGCATTGCCGGGCAGCGCGGGCGTTCAGTGCTGCTGATCGAACGCGCCGACAAGGTCGGCAAAAAGATTCTGATCAGCGGCGGCGGGCGGTGCAACTTCACCAACCTTGAGGCCGGTGCCGACAACTATCTGACAGCCAGGCAGCACTTTCACAAATCGGCGCTCGCCCGCTACACCGCCGCCGATTTCATTGCCCTCGTCGAGCGTCACGGTATTGCCTATCACGAAAAGAAACTCGGCCAGTTGTTCTGCGATCACAGCTCCCGCGACATCGTCAGCCTGCTGCTCAGGGAATGCGCTGACGCTCAGGTCCGCATTCGCGTGAATTGCGAAGTCAGGCGCGTCCGCAAAAACGATTCTTTCATCGTCGAAACCAGTCAGGGCGCTTTTGAATCGGCGTCGCTCGTCGTGGCGACCGGCGGGCTTTCGATTCCGAAGATGGGCGCTACCGATTTCGGCTATCGCCTGGCCCGGCAGTTCGGGCTGCGTATCGTCGAGCCACAACCCGCGCTCGTGCCGCTGACGCTTGGCCCGGATGACCTGCGCGTCTTTGGCGCGCTGAGCGGAATTTCAGTTGACGCCACCGTGTCGTGTCGCCGCCAGCAGTTCCGCGAAAACATGCTGTTGACGCATCGCGGCCTGAGCGGCCCGGCAGTGTTGCAGATCTCTTCGTACTGGCAGCCCGGCGAGCCGCTGACCATCAATCTGCTGCCTGAACTTGAGGCGCGTGAACTGCTGCTGCAACGCCAGCGTGAAAGTATCCTGCCGACCACCCTGCTTGGTGAACATCTGCCGCAACGATTCGCGCGGGCGTGGGCTGAACTTTACGCACTGACAAAACCGCTGCGCCAGTACAACGTCAGAGAGCTTGAGGCGATGGCACAGCGCCTGCACCACTGGCAGCTTCACCCGTCCGGCACCGAGGGCTATGCCAAAGCCGAAGTCACGCTGGGCGGCGTGGACACCGACGAACTTTCTTCACAGACGATGGAAGCGAAAAAGGCGCCCGGCCTCTATTTCATTGGCGAAGTCGTTGACGTCACGGGCTGGCTCGGCGGTTACAACTTTCAGTGGGCGTGGTCGTCCGGTTATGCGGCAGGACAAAGCGTCTGATCCGATAGTGCTGGTCAGCTCAGGGCAGCAGGGCAATAATGCGCGCCGGGCCGCCGGTGCCGCCTTTGATTTTCATCGGCAGGGCGATCAGCGTCGCGCCTTTGACCGGGAGCTTTTCGAGATTGGCGACATTTTCCAGGCCGTAAATATTCTGCCCGTATACGACCTGATGCACGATGAAATCCTTCGACTGGCCGTAATCAATGCTCGCCGTGTCAATGCCAACGCCGTCAACTTTGCGCTGTACGATCAGCTCCGCCGCTTCGCGTGAAATGCCGGGAAAATGCAGGTTCGTGGTGTCGCCCGGCTGGTCTGAGCCAAGATATTTTTTCCGGTCCGGCCAGAACCGGCCCCAGCCCGTGTGAATCAGCGCGACTGAATTTTCAGGAATGCGCCCGTGCGCTTTTTCCCACGCTTCAAGGTCCGCGACCGAGAGCCGGTAATCAGGGTCTTTTTCGCAGGCGGCAGCAATGTTGATGACGATGGCCGGCGCGACCAGTTTTGAGACGGGGATTTCATCGGCGGCGGCGCGGTCCCTGCCAAAATGGAGCGGCGCGTCAAGGTGCGTGCCGCCGTGTTCGCTCGCCGCATAGCGCGCTGCCGTGTACCAGTACCCGCCCGGCGACACGCCCCACGCTTCCTTTTCCCAGGTGAACGGTTTCGCCGTCGGCCAGTAGACCGTTTTGTCGTCAAAGCTGTAGGTCAGATCAACGAGTTTGGCTTCATTGATCGCCGGCGCCGCACGGTCCGCCTGTGACGGCGCTGAAACCGTCGAACAAGCCGCCAGGAGTCCGGCAAGCAGGAGCAGTGCAAACAGCCGCCACAGTCCGGGCACAGTGTTTTTCATGGTCTTCATCCTGGGGTTCAGATGTTGTCGGGGTTTTCTTCGAGTCCGCGCAATCGCGCCGCCAGCCCCGCTGCCCGCTCCCTGCCGGTCAGAATCAGGTGGCCGCGTGCATCGGCCCAGCGCAGCCAGGTGGTCTGCACGCCTTCAAACTGATAATTCGGCAGTGCCTGTGACATCTTTTCCTCCGAGTGGCTTGACGGAACG
>CAYWDW010000224.1:0-7965 GCA_964457105.1 uncultured Heliobacteriaceae bacterium | reverse complement strand
TGACGTTTTCCCACGACTGAATTTTCTGCCAGGGATGTTTATTCTGCGCCAGTGAATTCATCGCGCCATCGAGCGATACAGCAAAGCGCGCTGTGCCTGTCCGGTCGCTCAGCGCTTCATCAATGATCGTGACATTGTCGAGTTGATTGAGTTGCACATTGCGGCGCAGCAGCGCCAGTTCACGCTGTCCCGGTTCAAAGGCAAAAACGTGCCCGCACGGCCCGACCCGCCTGGCCGCAACCAGAGTATAAATGCCACCGTTCGCGCCAATGTCCAGAAACACATCGCCGGGTTGCAGCGCTGAACGGACGAATTCAAGTTCGGCTTTCTCGAAGCCTTTGATGAACATCAGCCCGCCGATGGCGCTGTGAAACGGATAATCGAACCGCGATCCGTCGGGCAAAGTGAAAGTCGCAATTCGGTCGTGCTGTCCGAGACAGGCCAGCCGCCACAAATAATCGCGCACTCTTTCATTGATCCTTGTCGCCAGAGTCATCTGAAAATTTACTCGCGGAGAAAAATCGCATCGGCAAAAAGCACGCGGCCATCAGCCGGATCAAAGGTCTGATCGCCCAGAAAACCGTTGAAGCGAAAACCGAACTCGCGCAGCAGTTCCTGAATCTCTTCAAACAGCGGCTGCCCCTGATAGAGCGGCTGAAACGAAACTTCAACGATCATCACCCGCGCGCGCGCCACAGTCTTCCGTCCGCCTGCGATCACCTGATCCTCGTATCCCTGAACATCCAGCTTGATCAGCGTTTCATCGGCGAACTGCATTTCATCCGCAAGATCGTCGAGCCGCCTGACCTGTACGGTTTCAGCGACTTCGCGCGCCGTGAACGGGAACGCCTGCCGGTGCAGTTCAGTCATTGGTCGCAGCGATGAGGAAGGCGCAAACAGATTGCGATGAATCATCACTTCGCCGTTCTGATTGCCGAGCGCGCAGTTGAAGGCTCTGAAGTTTTCAACGCGACTCAGATTCGCAGTCAACTGTTCGTAACAATCGCCGAGCGGCTCAAAGGAATAAATGGCGGCCTCCGGCAACAGTTCATGAAACTCTTCCGCAAAGGTTCCGACAAAGGCTCCCACATCGAGAATCGTTCTGATGTTCTGTTGTCTGAGCCAGAGAAACTGATTCCGGGGCCGCCGCCGAACGTCGTAGCCCAGGTCGGAGAGCGAAGCGCGAAGAGTTTTTCTGAAGGTTTTGAGCATCCCTGAATTTCAGCCCGGCTGACTGACGAGCCACGCCAGCGAACGCCGCCGCAAAGGATGACGCCAGAGCGGCAGAGCCAGCGCAATGAAAAAGACCAGCGCCACCATGGTCGTCACAGTCAGCCGCGAAAACTTTCCAACTGACTGCGCTTCGATCAGCAGCGCCACCAGCAGCGCGCCGAGACTCGCCACGCCGATTCTTTTTTCATCCGACGAAAGCAGTTCGCTGAGCGACCAGCGCTGAGCGCGATGATAATTCGCCACGATCATGACCGATCCCGTCATCAGCGCGAGCATCCACGTCACGATCACTGCCCCGGCTCCAAAAACTCTGCCGAAAATTGCACCGAGCAGCAGATTCAGCGCGGCGATGACCAGGTGACTGATCACAAGCCAGCGCAGTTCGCCCGTTCCGAGACTGGCAAAGTAAGCCGGGACGGTCAGCGTGTTGAGCAGCCAGCCGAGGGCGAGTGCCAGCGCCGATTGCACAAAGACGCTTTCCTCGCGCCCGATCCAGAGCCACGCGATGGCCGGAGTAAAAGCCATGAGCGCGGCAAAAAGCGGCACGGCGAGACTGAACATCAGCCGCCAGGAATCACGATACATCGCTCTGACTTCATCCGGCCTGCGTTCGTGCAGATCGGCAATCGCGGGCGTCAATACCTGATTGGCGCTGACGAGCAGACTGCGCAGTTGCAGGACCAGACGGCTGGCCATTTCATAATAACCAGTCACCGCAAGTCCGCCGAAGTGAGTCAGCAGAGCTTTGGTCGTTGGTTCATAAAGCATCTGACAAAGCGCCACGACCTGAAAGCTGAAACTGTATCCGAACATCTCGCGGAACAGTTTCTGATTCCAGCGAGCGGGCAGTAATGGCAGCGCCGGCAGCGCGCGCCTGAGCATCAGCCAGCATCCGATCAGCGCGAGCGCCGCCTGCAACAGTTGCGCCAGCGCCAGTCCTCTCAGTCCCTGTGCGCCAGCCAGGAGCCAGCACAGCAGCAGAAAGACGATCATTCCGCCGATGGCGATCAGGCTGCGCCAACTGGCGCGATGACATCCGTCGAGCGCTGATTGCAACACTCCGGCCAGCAGCGTCAGCCATAACGAACCGAGCGTCCAGGGCAGAATCATCTGCGCCTGCGCGAGACTCTCGCCCGCCAGCAGCAGCGTCAGCGCCCACTGCAACAACGGCCACGCCGCAAGCAGCAGCAGCCCGCTCAGACATCCCGTCGCCAGCGTCGCCGTCTGAACCAGTTCGGAAGCCAGGCGTGATTCGTTGCGCGCCAGATGAAGCGCGACATACTTCACCACGCTTCCCGCCAGTCCCGGATTCACTGCTCCGGCCACCGAACTCAGCGCCAGCGCGAGCGACCAGATGCCCAGTTGCTCCACGCCAATCGTCCGCAGCAGGAAGCGGTAGAGCAGAAACAAGCCGACGCCCGTGACCACAGCCTGCGCCGCAGCCATCAGTGCATTGATGATGATCCGTCGTTTCTGCATGCTCGTGAGTAAAACTCCGCGATCCGCTCCACCACAGACTGCTGCATCTCCGCCGTCAGTTCAGGATAAACCGGCAGCGAGAGGCATTCGTGCGCGGTCTGTTCCGACACGGGCAGCGTGCCTGCGCGTCCGCCAAGATACGCAAAGCATTCCTGCAAATGCAGCGGGACGGGGTAATAGATTTCCGTGCCGATGCCCTGCTCTTTCAGATATTCCATCAGCTCATCGCGGCGCGCGCAGCGGATCGTGTACTGATTGTAAATGTGACGATGACCGGGATGAGCTGCCGGAGTCGTGACTTCTTCGAGCGCGGCATCGGCAAAGAGTTTGTTATATCGTTCGGCATTGCGCTGTCGCGCGGCAGTCCATTCATCAAGGTGTTTCAGCTTGACGTTCAGCACGGCGGCCTGGAGCGCATCAAGCCTTGAGTTGATGCCGACGTAACGATGAAAGTATTTCACTTTGCTCCCATGCACGCGCAGCATCAACAGCTTGTCGGCCAGTTCATCGCTGTTCGTCGTCAGCAGGCCGCCATCGCCTGCGCCGCCCAGATTCTTGGACGGAAAGAAACTGAAGCAGCCGATCTCGCCCAGTGTACCGGCGCGGCGACCGTTGATCTCTGAGCCGATGGCCTGGGCAGCGTCTTCGATGACGGGCAGGTTGTGACGCCTCGCAATTTCGTTGATCGCGTCCATCGCCGCGCACTGACCGAACAGATGGACAGGCATCACGGCTTTCGTGCGCGGCGTGATGGCGGCTTCAAGCTGCGCGACGTTGACGTTGAAATCACCGGCATTGATGTCCACGAAGACCGGCCGCGCGCCGGTGCGCGCAATCGCTCCGGCAGTAGCGAAGAAAGTGAACGGCACGGTGATGACCTCATCGCCCGGCCCGATGTCATAAGCCATCAGCGCCAGCAGCAGCGCGTCAGAACCTGAAGCGCAGCCGATGGCGTGTTTCACCTGGCAATACTCCGCCGCAGCTTTTTCAAACGCGCTGACTTCTTCGCCCAGCACGAAGGTCTGATTTTCAAAGATGCGCTCGACCGCCGCCATCACTTCGGCGCGAATCGTCTGATGCTGTGCGCGCAAATCAAGTAACGGAACTTTCATGGCAACTGTGACTGGTGATCTGTGGTTAGTGGTTCTGACTGACGATCAAACGATGCCGCGATGGCGATCATCAGCAGAAAGAACAACGAGTTTGACGTAATCTGCAAATTGAAATCGGTGAAGCTGTGAATCAGCAATCCGAACACGGCGATCAGGCTGCCGATGGTCAGGCTGCGCTCAAAGCGGCTGCCGGCGCCGTCGGCGCTGATTTTCCGCCACTGCCGCCACGCCAGCCGCAGCAGTTCGGCCAGAAACCATAACCCGATCAGGCCGCCGACGAGGCCGCCGTCCGTCAGCAGTTGCAGGTAATCGTTGTGCGTCTGCTCCAGGCGTTCGCGGTAGGCCGACGACTGACCGTAAGTCGGATAGATGGCCGGGAACGCGCCCAGGCCGACGCCCGTTAACGGATGCTCCCGAATCATCGTCCACGAATTGCGCCAGGCTTCGAGGCGGCCTGCGACTGACAACTCAGTGGCGCTGCCGCTCAGATTCTTCCACCGCTGCGCCAGTTGATCGTAACTGATCCACAACGCCAGCAGCGCAATCGCCGCGAGCGCCGACAACGCGAACGCTTTGGGAATGGCCGAAGTGCGCCAGCGCTTTCTGAGCAGGCGGCTGATGACGCCGAAAGCAATCAGCTCAACGCCGAGCGCCAGCAACCCGCCGCGCGAAAGCGACACGACAATTGAACCGGCCATCATCACCGCAGCAAAAAACCAGAGCGCCCGCTTTTCGCGGCTGACTTCGCCAAACAGCAGTGACGCGAACGGCAGGGCAAAGAGCATCTCCATCAGCCCGGCAAAGTGATTGTAATTGACGAACGGGCCGAATGGCACGCCGGCGCTGATCGGGCGCACCCAGTAAAGCCTGCCGTTCCACGTCAGCTTTTGGATGATGCCAAAGAAGGCCAGCGCGAAACCAAACCATGTCAGCACGACCAGCAGCACCCGCAAGCGTTCACGATTCCCGAACAGTTTGAGCGCCACGACAAAATAAATCAGCAGCGCGAGCAGCTTGATGACCGTCTGCTGCGTGGCGTAAGGATCAAGCGACAGCGTGCCGACGTCAGCAGACGGCGCCGGGCTGAAAAAATGCAGCGGCCAGATTTGCACAAGGCCGAGCAGCAGCAGCGCCACGAGCGGCAGCAGCAGGCGATGAAAACGAAACTTCGATTCCGGCTTGAGGACGAATTTCAGCGCCAGCAGCACGGCCAGCAGCAGCGCGTTGAGTTCAAAGAGCGCCACCGCCCAGGCTTCGACCGCGCCGTAAGCGAGCGGCGCGAGCACCAGCACCGCCAGCAGATCGGCAAACATCAGGCTTCTGACCGCCGCGTGCAGTTTGCGTCGCGCTGACTTCTGCTGACTGATGCTGGTGCTGTTCTTTTTCATTTTCTTACTGCGCTTCCAGGCGGCAGTCATCAAGCCACAATTCGCCGGGACTGCTCGCGCTGACTTCAGTCAGTTGCGGGCTGCACACGATCAGCCGCAGCGCGCGCGTGGTGGCCGGCGTCGTGAAACTCAGCGTCACCTGGCGCCAGTCATTCGTGCCGTCGGGCACAGCCGCACGCAGCGCAAACAGCGCAGGCTGCGCGGCATCGCGCAACTCGATGAACGGGCCGCCTGTCGGCAGGCGTTCGGTCCTGACCTGAAAAGTCAGCCGGTACTGCCGCGACGGTTCGACGGCGATCAGTTGCGACACGCCCTGAAATTCAGCGCGCATCGGCGCATTGAAAGTCAGATGCAGCGATTGCGCGCCGCTATGGGCAACCGCGTCATCGCGTCGCGCCCGCACCTGCGGATGAGGCGCCGCAAACACCCAGTCAAATCCGGCCTGCGCGCCATCGTAACGCTGAAACTGCGCGCTCACCGGCACCTGCTCGAAGCCGCCATTCGTCATCAGATTGCCGCTTTCAGTAAGCGCGCCGTCAAGCCCTTCGCGGCGCAACAGGCTGCGCCACAATTCGCTTTCATCGCCGAAACGGCTGCGGCCTTCGGTGTAAGCCAGCAGCAGAAACGTCAGCCGCCGCCACGCATGCGCATCGCCCGGCGGCAATCGTCGCCACAGATCAAGCGCCGCATCAAGGCCTGCCTGGCCCTGCTGCCCGGCCAGAAATTCGGCCAGATAAGTTTGTGACAACGCATCGGCAGGCGTGATCTTTTTCAGCACTTCAAGGTTCGGCCCCAGCGCCTGCGTCAAAGTTGAATAGGCGCTCGCCGCCGCCGCTGCGTTCGGCGGCAACCCGAAACCGCCCGACAAGGCCAGCGCCGCGCGAAAGTCATCCACCGCCAGTTCGTTTTTGCCCGCCCGCAAACGCAGATTGGCCAGCGCCCAGCGCGATTCAAAATAACGCGGCGACAATTCAACGGCGCGCTGCAGGGCCTGTTCAGCCGGTGTTAGTTCACCGCTGATTTCATCAGCGCGGCCCAGTTCCAGGTGAAAACGATAATCACGCGGCGACGCCGCGACGGCGCGCTGCAGTTCAGCGACGGCCTGTGCAGGCTGCACCGGCTCAGCGCGATAAAGCAGATAACGGCCCCGCGCCGCCAGCACTTCGGCATTGTGCGGCGCATACCTGACCGCCGCCGCGCGCGTCTCTGCCGACTCGCCGTAAGCAATCAGCGCCTGCCCGACGAAATCACGGATGACAACTCTGCCAGTCAGAATTGCCGCCAGCAGAACCACGATGAAGAGAATCAGACGAAGGGGCATAGGAAAACGAGAAGGCAAAAGGTGAAAGGTGAAATCAAAAGGCAAAAGGCAAAAATCAAAAGGCAAAAGTGGAAGAAGGAAGAGAATCTGATCGGGTCATCATTGTGGCTTTATCGCTTTGCCTTTTGCCTTTTGATTTTTGCCTTTTGCCTTTTGATTTCACCTTTCACCTTTTGCCTTTTGCCTTTCAGTCCTGCGAGCCGTAGCTGTAATAGGAATATTTGTACTTGTAGTAATAACGGTCGGCGTCGAGGTCAATGCTGTTAAGGACGACGCCGAAGACTCTGGCGTTGACATCCTGGAGCGCCTGTTTGGTGCGCAGCACGGCTTCGCGCGGCGTCTGCCCGCCTTTGACGACAATCACCACGCCATCAACCAGGGGCGAAACGATCAGCGCGTCGGAAACATTGATGATCGGCGGCGAATCAATGATGACGTGATCGAAGCGCACGCTGAGTTCTTCGATCAACTGACGCAGGCGGTTCGAGCTGAGCAGTTCCGCCGGATTGGGCGGCACCGGCCCGGCGGTGATGACGTGCAGGTTCTGAATGGCGTGCTTCTGAATGATCGCGTCAATCCCGGCCCGGCCTGACAGGTAACTCGACAACCCGGCATCGTTATTCAGCCGCAGAATCTTGTGACAGCGCGGGCGACGCATATCAGCATCGAGCACGACGACGCGGGCATCGGTTTGCGCCAGCGAAATGGCGGTGTTGGCAACGATGGTGGTTTTGCCTTCTGCCGGATAACTGCTCGTCACCATAATCGTGCGCGGCGCGTGTTCCGCCGACGACAGCAGAAGCGACGTGCGCAGCGCGCGATAGGCTTCAGCAAATGACGAAAGCTGTTCGTGCTGCGACAGCAGTTCGTTGTTTGAATGCACCAGCGTCAGGCTGCCGTTCTGAGCGGCGGGTTCGTCCTGCCCGTAATTGAGCATCCGGCGTTTGGCCAGCACCTGCAACGAGGGAATCGCGCCCAGCGGCGGCAGCTTGATGATGCTTTCCACGTCTTCAGCCGTGCGAATCGTGTTATCCAGATATTCACGAAAGAAAGCCAGCCCGATGCCCAGCGCCGTGCCGACCAGCACGGCGAGGCCCAGATTCAGCACCCGGCGCGGCTTGACGGGCGAGAGCGGCACTTCAGCCGATTGCACGACGCGAATGTTGGTCGGCTGAAATTCGCTTTCGACTCCGGCGCGGCGCGACTGCTGCAGCAGGTCATCGTAAATCTTGCGGTCGGTGTCGAGCTTCTGCTTGAGCATGTTCAGCTCGATTGATTCGCGGTTCTGCTGAATCGCTTCGCCCTTCGACTGTCCGAGCGCGGCTGAGAGTTTGGCCTCGCGCTGTTTCGCCACTTCGTACTGCGTAGCGATGTTTTTGACAATCCTGGCTTTGGCTTCGGCCAGTTGTTTTTTCAACTGCTCGACCTGTTC
>CAYWDW010000223.1:0-7970 GCA_964457105.1 uncultured Heliobacteriaceae bacterium | reverse complement strand
CTCGCAACATTTTTCGGCCTTGCGCGATCTCGGCTTGGCAATGCTTGAATCAGGTCAGACGGAAGAAGCCCTGACCCTGATGACGCGCGCCGCCGAACAGCGCCCGGAATTACTCTCGCATACCTTGCTCGTCGCGCAGCTTCAAGCCAAAGCAGGAAACACCAACGCCGCGCGGCAGATTATCGAACGTGCGCTCAAAACCAGGTCAGAAAATGATCGCTTGATCGAAGCGTTAGCTTTGATAGAAACGCAAACGGGCAATGCTCAACGCGCGTTGACCTTGCTTGCTGGTCATACGTTCGAGCCGCAGCATCAATCGTATGCGCTCCTGCATTTGTGGCAGGCGGCGAACCTGCTGGCGAGCGTGGGCAAGAGCAAAGACGAGGCCATCAAATTGGCCCGCGCCGCGCAAAAAACGCCCGCCAATCTGGGCGTAGATGATTTCGCCACGTTGCGCAGCGCGCGGTTGCTGGTCTTTGAAGCCTTGTTGCAACAAGGCGACGAAGCCGCGCAAACCTGGCAAGCTGCCGCCGCAACAACGCACGAAGGATTCAACGAAGAGGGATTATTCCGCGCCATTGCGTTGCATCAATCCGGCGCAACGGCGCGGGCGGAAGAATGGTTCAGAAATTTCCTGACCGTGAACGAGTTTAATGAACAAAGCCCTCGCAACGAGACGCGCGCGCTGGCGTTTTACCTTGCGGGCATCTACGCGGCGTGGCAAGGCAAGCGCGAAGTGGCGGCGCAAAACTTCCGGCAAAGCCTCGCGCTGGATCACTCCGCCCTGTGGACACAGCAGGCGTTGGAGTGGGAAAACGCCGGGCTGTGGCAAGCGCGCGCGCGAACTGGAGCAGTGAAATGAAACAGCTTCTTTTCGCCTTCGTCGTGAGCAGTGTTTTACTGAGCGCTGCTCAATCACAAGCGCGCATAGCCCCTGCGCGGGCGCGATACGATTGGCAGGCGTTGCCTGATAACAAATGGGTAAAGCTGCCGACCACCGGCGCAACGCCGGCGAAAGTCTTTCACGGCGGGATGGCGTTGGATACGGAGCAGGATCAACTGCTCGTCTTTGGCTCTGACTCACATCGCCGCCCGCAAGATTTTGACAACGCGGTCTATCGCCTCAATCTGACGACATTGCAGTGGTCGCGCGATTATCAACCTGATGCGGTGGCGAATTACGAAGTGGGTCAAGATAAGATAGCGCGCACCACGACGGGGCGTCCGTGGGCTGAACACAGCTTCGATGCGCTTGATTACATCCCGGCGCTCAAGCGTCTGGCGCTGGCGCAATTTCCCGATCATGCCTTTTTGTTCTATGAATCGCGCCGCTTCGATAAGCAGCAGATTCGTCCGGTCACGTGGCTCTACGATCCTGCGCAAAAAAGCTGGGAGGCGCTGGGCGGCGCAACGCCCAACCTGTTTGCGAAGGCGATGGTTTACGATCCTGAGACCAACCAACTGGTCGGCTGTGATGGCGAAGGCGGCACGTGGCTCTTTGATGTGGCGGCCAGGCAGTGGGCGCGGTCGGCGGCGACGGGCGGCCCGACGGGCTGGCATCTGTCAATGGAATACGACACGCATCTCAAGCGCATTCTCGCTTACGGAAATATGCAGAATTCGCAGGCGCTTTGGGCCTTCGATGCGGTGGCGCAAAAGTGGGAACAGCTACAAACAGCAACGCGCGCGCCCGTCGGCAATGGCGCAGCGTTAGCTTATTCGACCGCCGCGCGCGCCCTGCTTTTTCTTGCTTCCAAAGCGCGGCAAACCTATAGCAACACGACGGGCGAGAGCGAGACGTGGGTTTTTGACTCCGTCAGGAAAGACTGGCGGCGGCTGGCGGTCAAATCGCCGCCGCTGTATGGTATGAACTATCACAACGTGTACGATCCCAAACGAGACGTGATGTTGTTCGGCGAACGCGGTAAAGGCGCTGGCGCGCAAGGCGGGCCGCTGGCCATCTGGGCGTTTCGTTATGCCCCAACAGCGAGTCGCCAGACACAGCAATAGCAACGCAGCCGCCCGCAATTTTCAGCTAGAGGTTGAGAAAATAGTTTTCCCGGTGGGAGCGCGTCGCTTATGAAGTGCGGTAAGTTCTTACCGCATTTCGTTCTAAGCAAGTCAACGCGGTAAGAGCTTATCGCACTCCATAAAAAGCTATAGCAACACGAATCCAATGAAGCTGACCAGACGAGAAATGTTAAGGCAAAGCGCGGCGTTTGCTGCGCTGGCGGCGTGTCCGCTGCATCGCACGCTGGCGCAGGATAAGGACGGCGACTACAGCATTCGTCGCTATCTGGCCGCGCGCGCCGCGGAGCTTGAACGCGAGTTTTTGCCGGGGATTGATTCGGCGGCGGACTTTGAAAAACATCGGCCAGCATTGCGCGCCGACTTGCTCGATATGCTCGGCCTCAAGCCGCTGCCCGAACGCACGCCGCTCAAAGCGACTGTCACCGGCAAAGTCGAACAGCCCGGTTACACGATTGAAAAGCTGCATTTTCAAAGCCTGCCCGGTTTGTATGTCACCGCGAATTTGTATCTGCCCAGCCCCGCGCGCGAACGCTACCCAACGATTCTCTATCAGGTCGGACATTACAATCAGCATCGCCGCGACGGCAACAAAGCCGCGCCGGATTGCTTGCAACAGGGCGCGTGGTTCGCTACGCACGGTTATGTCGCGTTGATGATGGACACGATTGAGTTGAGCGAGATTGCGGGCTTGCATCGCGGTTTGCTTGGGGAGAAGCGGTGGTGGTGGCATTCGCTTGGCTACACGCCGGCGGGCGTCGAAACATGGAATGCCATTCGTGCGCTCGATTATCTGGTCACGCGCCCTGAAGTAGACGCCACGCGGCTCGGCGCGACGGGCATTTCCGGCGGCGGCATTGGCACGTTCTGGATTGCGGCGGTGGACGACCGCATCAAGGTTGCTGTGCCCGTGAGCGGAATCGGCGATGCGACGTTTTATGCGGGCGAAGACGGCATCAGTCGGCATTGCGATTGTTTCTTTCTCTATAATCGCGCGCGTTGGAACTGGACGAATATCGCCGCGCTCATCAGCCCGCGTCCACTGCTCTTCGTCAATTCCAACAACGACGTTTACTTTCCGATGCCGGGCAATGAACGCATCAGTGCGCGGCTCGAACGGTTGTATGCGCTGTTTGGCGCGAGCGATCAGATGGACACAATTATCAGCGTGGGCGGGCACGGCTATCGCACGGATATTCGTCGCGCGGCGTATGAATTTTTCAATCGCCATTTCAAAAATGATGCGCGCCGCGTGATGGATGCCGACTTTGGCTTGCAGCCTGATGGCACGCCGCTGATTGAACGCAGGCTCGTGCGCGTCTTTCCTGAAGACAGCGATTTCCCAACGGATTTCATCAACAAGAAAATTGACGAACAGTTTGTGCGCCTGCCTGCGCCGACGATGCCTGCGCCGGGCAAGTTTGAGTCATGGCGCGATGATTTGTTGCGACGACTGAAACAATACGCGTTCACGGCGTGGCCTGCCGTCGCGCCTGCGATTTATGCGCCGACATTGGGCCACGAACCCCGCGCCGAAAAAGAAGCGACCGAAGATGGCATTGAAGCGCATTGGCGCTGGTTGCCGGGCAAAGGCGCGGCGCGATGGCTGGTCGTGCTGAATCCGGGCGAAGATTTGAAAGCGATGCCGGAATGGGCGCGCTCTGTGGTTGGCGAAGATTCTGCGCTGTTGCTCGCGCCGCGCGGCGTCGGGCCGAGCGCGTGGACGCGGGATGAGATTCCGCATCCCATCGAACGCGCATTGGCAACGTTGGGAATGACCGCAGACAGCGGGCGCGTGTGGGATGTGATGACGGTGGCTGGAAGATACGGCACAGGCTGGCGCGCGACGGGACGCGGGCAGGCGGGCATCATTGCTGTTTATGCGGCGCTTTACCAACCCGCGATTGAAAGCGTCGTCGCCGTTGAGCCGCCGGCTTCGCATCGTCCGCGCACGACGGGCGAAGCTTATGGGCCAGCGTTTTTGAATGTGCTGCGCGTGCTGGATATTCCCGAAGCGATGGGCTGTCTGGCACCGCGACGATTGACGTTAAGCGGCGCATCTGACGCGGCGTTTGCGCGCACAATGGCTATTTATCGGTTGGCGGGGGCGGCGGATCGGTTTGGTAATAAGTGACATCTACCAGAGGGGCGAACGAAGTTGTATCGAGTAAATGGTGCTTTGCCTGCATCATTTGTTCGTCGAAATCTTCTGGCTTCATCCCATGATAGTCAGATTCAATTTGCTCTTGTTCGCTTTGGGATAGTTCGCTGAATTGCTTCTTCATCTATTTTCTGCTCCAGGTCGTTCCATTATCGTTGAGAAATTGTACCTGTTTTTTCGGAATTTGGTAATTACCATGAAACCATTCATCTCTGCCCTCTTCCTGCTGCTCACCTTCGCTGAAACGTCTTTCGCGCAATCTACGACTCTCTCCACCGAAGACTTCAAAGTACTCGCCCCGAATGCGCGCCAAATGCTGCCGGATGCGCTCAACCAAATCGCGTTTGGCTTTCTCAATGAACGCGAACAACGCATTGCGCGCCTTACCACACGCGAAGACATCACGGCGCGGCAACGCTACATCCGCGCACGTTTTCTGCAAGCGATTGGCGGCCTGCCCGAACGCACGCCGCTTAATCCGAAAGTCGTCGGCACGATCAAACGCGACGGCTATCGCATTGAGAAAATTATTTTCGAGAGCCTGCCGAAATTTTATGTCACAGCGAATCTGTATGTGCCGGAAACCGGGCGCGCGCCGTATCCTGCGATACTGATGCCGCTCGGTCACGAAGACGGCGGCAAAGCGCACGATGCGTGGCAGCGCGTCGCCATCACGCTCGTCAAAAACGGCTTCGTGCTGTTGCTGTTCGAGCCGGTCGGCCAGGGCGAGCGCGTGCAGCTTTACGATGCTGATTTTGGCGAGTCGAAGGTGGGCGCTTCGACCACTGAACACACGCTCGCCGGCACACAATGTTTGCTGCTCGGTCACAGCTTTGCGCGGCACACCATCTGGGACGCGATGCGCGCGCTGGATTATCTGGTGTCGCGGCCTGAAGTAGATGGCACGCGCATCGGCTGCACGGGCAATTCGGGCGGCGGCACGATGACGGCGTATTTATCGACGCTGGATGATCGCATCAAAGTCGCCGCGCCGTCGTGTTACCTGACGAATTGGAAAAGCCTGCTTGAAACCATTGGCCCGCAGGATGCCGAACAGAACCTGTCGCCCTGGCTCGCGGACGGCCTGGATCAACCGGATTTCGTCCTCGCGTTTGCGCCGAAGCCGATGTTGATGATGTCGGCGATCCGCGATTTCTTTCCAATTGCCGGCGCGCGCCAAACCTTCCGCGAAGGCAAGCGGATTTACGGTTTGCTCGGCGCCGATGAAAAGTTTCAGATGGTCGAAGCCGATGACGGACACGGCTACTCGTTGCCGCGTCGTTTGGCCGCGTATCGCTGGATGAACCGCTGGCTCAAAGGTGTGGACGCACCGATTGCTGAACCCGAAATGGAGATTGAAAGCGAAGCCGATTTGCGTTGCACCACGACGGGGCAAGTCACGAGCGCGCTCGGCGGCGAAACGATTTTCTCGCTCAATCGCGCCGAAGCCGAGCGCGTGAAACCAAAGCGCAACGCCGTCAATTCAGCCGCAGATTTGCGGCGCTGGCAACAGGAGATTCGCGCGCAGGCGACCCGTCTGACCGCGTTTGCGAAGCCCGCGAACAAAGCAACGGCGCGTAACTTCGGAACGATTGCGCGCAACGGCTACCGCATTGAAAAACTCGTTATCACAAACGAGCCAGGCAGCACGATTCCGGCCTTGCTCTTTGTGCCTGATGGCGCGGCGGGCAAGCGTCGCACCTTGCTCTACATTCACGAAAACGGCAAAGCCGCCGAAGCCAAAGCGGGCGCGGAAATTGAAACGTTAGTGCGCAGCGGCCTGCTGGTATTGGCGATTGACTTGTGCGGGCTGGGCGAAATGCGCGAAGACGCGGATCGTTTGTGGAGCGAGTTTGGCACGTTCACCAGCGCGATGACGGCGATGCTGTCCGGCCAGACGCTGGTGGGCTTGCGCGCGCGAGATGTCATCAGTGCGGTGGATCTGCTGGCGGCGCGCACCGATGTCGAGATGGACAGCCTGTCAGTCTACAGCAACGGCAAAGCGGCGGTGGCGGTCCTGCACGCGGCGGCATTGGATGAACGCATCAAGCGCGTGACGCTTGAAGAAATGCTGGTGTCTTACGACGCCGTCAGCGCGTGGAAAATTCATCAGCAGGTGTTCAGCGACATCGTCCCTGGCGCGCTGGCCGCGTATGATTTGCCTGATTTGGCGGCCACGCTGGCCCCGCGCAAGTTGACGATTCTGAGTGCCGTCAATCCGCGCCGCCTTCACTTGATGTTGAGCGAAGTGAAGGCGGAATATCAAAGCGCAGAAAAAGCCTTTGCCGCAGCAGGCGCAGCGCAAGCGCTCGTCATTGCGGAACGAAAACCCGGGCAATCGTTAACGAAATGGCTGCCTTGAAGAGCGACCGGGGAAACAGCAAAATGTCGTCCCTCTGAAATTGCACACCACTCGCATATGAACCAATTTACTTACTACTTAAAGCTATACCTGGCGACAGTTGCTGTTTTTTCAGTCATTGTTCTTGTCAGTTGCAGATCTTCGCATCCCTCAAGTACCAGTAACGGAGCCAGGATCTTTGAGGCCAACTGTGCCACTTGTCATAACTTCAAACAAGACGGTATCGGCCCCCAACTGGGCGGCTTAAAGGGCGTGGTGGAGCCAGACAAGCTGATCAAATTCATCCAAAGCCCCAAAACCATGGTGGAAGCCAAAGATGAGCGCGCAATGACAGCATTCAAAAGATTCGGCACGATGATGCCGGACTTTCATCAGCTCAGGGCCGGTGAGCTTCAAGACGTAGTGGCATACATCCTGGCACAACCGGCCCCGAATAACTCTGCCAGCGAAGCAGCTTCGCAAAACCCGATTCCTGAGCCAATTGCCCCGGCGGGAATTACTCTGAACTTACAAAGGGTACTTCAGTTGCCCTTTACGAACGACAAGCTGCCGCACACGAGGGTAAATAAGATGGGCTTTCATCCCATTACCAAAGAAACTCTCGTCTCTGACTTACAAGGTAAGATTTATATCCTGAACTCTCATAACCAGCCGGAAGTATATTTTGATGTTACTCGCTACTTCAAAAACTTCGTGAACAGTCCCGGCCTGGCAACCGGGTTAGGCAGTTTTGCGTTTCATCCTGACTTTGCCAGAAACAAACTGATGTATACAACGCACACAGAACCGGCGAATACGGCCCCGGCGGATTTTGCTTACGCAGAAAATATTCCGGTGAAGTTGCAGTGGATCGTCATTGAATGGACAGTCAACGATCCCCGTGCCAGAGAATTAAGCGGCACACCGCGCGAGTTGCTGCGGGTGAATGTCGTCAATGTGATTCACGGCCTGCAGGAGATCGCGTTCAATCCATATGCCCGGCCAGGCGACGAAGATTATGGCTTGCTCTACCTCGGCCTCGGTGATGGCGGCGCGGTCGAGAAAGGCTACCCTGACATTGCCCGTGATAAAAATAACATCTGGGGCAAAGTGCTGCGCCTGGACCCGCGCGGCAATAATAGTAAAAACGGCAAATATGGCATTCCGCCATCAAATCCATACGTCAACAAAGATGGTCTTGACGAAGTGTATGCTTCCGGCTTTCGCAATCCGAATCGCATTAGCTGGACAAGCGATGGCCGGGCTATCGTCTCGAATATCGGGCAAAGACAGGTGGAAGCGCTGTACCTACTCAAGGCTGGCAAAGATTATGGCTGGCCGGATCGAGAAGGCACGTTTGCAATCCCTCAGACAGCGAACGTAAATATCGTCGCGCCGTTGCCCGCCGACGATGCAAAGTATGGCTACTCGTACCCCATC
>CAYWDW010000222.1:0-7999 GCA_964457105.1 uncultured Heliobacteriaceae bacterium | reverse complement strand
TGAACGATGGCAAGGGCGCGACGTGGGCCGTCAAGGCTGATAAAGCAGGCAAAAGCCTGTGCGGCGGCGAGGCCGACCTGATTGAGCACGTGAAACATATACGAGCAGCCAATCGCCAGCATCAGCGTCGGCAGCATCAGCGCAATGATCGTGAAATGCGCGTTCATCCACGCCATCAGCCCCAGCAGCCACAGCAGCCCGATGCCAATGCTCAGCAGCGGCAGCACGACCGCCGCCACCGAGCGAAAGCACAGCCACAGCAGCCCCGCAATCAGCAGCAGGGTCAGCGGCAGAAATAATTTCAGATCGCGTTTGATCGCCGCAGTGCCGCGCCATTGCGAAAACGGATCGCCCGCCAGATAAACCTCGCTGAACCCGGCCCGCTTCACGGCGTCATAAATCTGCGCGGTGATGGCGTGCCGTTCGGTCGTCGGCAGTTGCGGATTCATCAGCACCGACAGCGACACGTTGCGCGCATCGCGCGAAATGAAATTGCCCAGATAGAGCCGGTCGCTCGTCGCCACTTTGCGCGCTTCAGCAAGGCGCGCCTGATCGGCATTTTCAGGCAGCAGTTTTTCCAGCGACGCGCCGCCCGCGACGCTGCGGGCATAAGGCAGGTTGACGGGGCTGAGCACTTCGATGATGCCGGGAATGGATTCAAGCTGCCGGTGCATCCGGCGCAGCCGGGCCAGGCTTTCAGGTGCCAGCATGTCGGGACTCGAAACGGCGATCACCAGGTATTGATCGTCACCGAAGCTGTGGCGAGCGGCTTCAAAATCGGCGCGCCGCGGGCTGTCTTTTTTGATGAAAGTCAGCGGCGAGACATCCAGCTCCAGCCCGTGGCGCAGGCCGTAACAGGCCAGCGCGGTCAGCGCCAGCACCGCCAGCACCAGCGCGCGCGGATGCGACACGACCAGCGCAATCAGCGAGGCGCGCGGCCTGATCGTCAGGGACTGGGAAGAATGGTTTTTCATTGAGCTGATGCCCGCTCAGGTTCGCGGCTCATTGAATCAGGCGGCGACTGGCCGCGCTGACCAGCCGGATCAGATGCGCTTCGGTAAAGATTGAATCGGGCAGTTTCTGATCGTATTTCACGCTGACTGTTTCCAGCCTGACCCGGCGGCCTGAACTCTGGTCTTCAATTTCAAGGCCCATCAGCGTCTGGTAATTCTGCACCGGTTTGACGGCCAGCACGCGAATGACGCGCACCAGCTTTTGCTGCTGATCGAAAAGTTCAAAGCGCACGGGCTGCTGATCGCGTTCACGAAAGTAAGCTTCCACGCGGGAAAAGGCCAGCTCGCGGTCCGGCTTTGCCTGGAGCGTGGCTTTGATCAGGGTTTCGCTGCCTTCAGTCACGCGCTCAGTTTTCGCGGGCGCTGACTGTCCGAGTTCCAGGCCGAGCAGTTCCTGCACTGAAATCTTTGCGCCGCGCAGGTCGCGCGTGCTGTCAGATTTGAAGCGCGCAATTTTTCTGAGTCCGGCCAGATATGAAATCGCCTCGGTCGGCTGATCTTTCTTTTCAACGGCGAGCAGCGCTTTGTCGCTTTCTTCAGGCGGCGCGGTGACCGTCAGCAGGGTCGCCGTCTGATCGGGCGAATATTTGCGCTGCACGCGAAATTCAAGCTGCACGGGGCGACCATCGGCGGCCTCACCGCTCAGCCGCAGCTCAGCCGTAACATCGCGGCAACCGTCCTGCGTAGCGAGGCGGCTGAGCCAGGGCTGCACATCCGGCAGCGGCGCGGCTGCCGGAGTCGCCGGTTCCATCACCGGCGCAGTGGCCGGAGCCGTGCTGGTACAGCCCGTGAGGCCGGTTAAAGTAATAAGCAGAATACGACAGAGAGAGCGGAACATCTTTCAGTTCTCCCGGAATAAAAGTAATGTTTGTCTTGCGAGTAAAGCGATCAGGCATTGCGGACGTCATGCCCTGGATGCGGCGGCATAGTCGCTGAAGCCATCCCGCAGCGTCAAGTCAATGCGCGCAGAACACGCTGACCGACCCGGCTGTTCATTAACCAGCCACGCGCCATAAGCGAAGACGAATGTACACGACTCAGAGCCTGATAAGCAGATCGGCTGGCAGTTGCGTGTCCGGCAACCAGGCGCTGTGACAGTCCGCTTCGTTGAGCGAGCGCCCGCGCTGCTACAGTCCGCTTCGTTGAGCGAGCGCCCGCAGTTGCCGTGCCGGGGCGCTCGCTCAACGAAGCGGACTGTAGCAGGCCGAAAATCTTCTGCGGCTCGTGACACAGCCGCACGCAGCGGATATGATGCAGCCGCATCTGGTCAGACCTTATCCAAGGCTGGTCTCATTCTGAACTTGAGGATACATCCTGCATGCCGCAACACAGGTTTATGGTGACGGGCGCACACGGTTTCATCGGTGCCTGGGTGGTCAAAAGATTGCTTGCCGAAGGCGCCGACGTGGTCATGTTTGATCTCAATCCTGACCCGAAACGATTGCGCCTGATGATGGATGAAGACGAAATCGCGCGGGCCGCGTTCGTCGCCGGAAACATCACTGACGCCGCAGCCGTCGCGTCAGTCATCGCACAACACGGCATCACACGCATCATTCACCTGGCCGGGCTGATGGTGCCGGTCTGCAAGGCTGACCCGCGCCTGGGCGCGATGGTCAACGTCATCGGCACGATCAACCTGTTTGAGGCCGCCATTAAATCAGCCGGGCAGGTCAGCCGCATCGCCTACGCCAGCTCAGCCGCCGTGTTTGGCAACAGCGAGGATGTCGTCACTGAACTTCAGGATGTGAATCCGACGACGCATTACGGCGTGTTCAAACGCTGCAACGAAGACAACGCGCGCGTCTTTTATCTCGACAACGGTCTCAGCAGCGTGGGGCTGCGACCGCTGACGGTTTACGGCGTCGGGCGCGATTTCGGGCTGACTTCTGATCCGACCAAAGCGATGAAAGCGGCGGTGGTCGGGCGTCCGTATCATATTCGCTTCGGCGGCAGCACCGATTTTCTGTATGCCGCCGATGCTGCCGATGCGTTTATTCGCGCGGCGAGCGCCGACCTTGAAGGCGCGCACGTCTTCAACCTGCACGGCGACACGGTGCCGGTCGCAAACGTCATCACTGAAATTGAAAAAGCCGTCGGCGAATTTGTGGGGCCGGGAGCAAAGCCGCAGATCACCTGCGCCGCCAATGCCCTGCCCTTTCCGGCGCGGCTTGATGACACGGCCCTGCGGCGGGCGCTTGGTGAGCTGCCGGCCACGCCGCTCGCGGTCGGAGTGCGCGCCACGATTGAGCGTTTTGCGGAACTGAACCGGCGCGGCCCGCTCGATCTGAGCGACCTTGATTCGTGAAAGAGCTGGCCATGGAAGAGTACGAAATCCGGATTGAAGCTGAAGACTGGGAACCCGGTGAATTTGATCCGGCCTGCGACAACACCGAGGTCGAAGTGACTTTCGCTGACGGCGCCAAATGGGAAGCGACCTTTCTGACCTATGCCAACCTGGCGAAACTCGCGGCGGACAACAAAGATAACGGCTCGTTCCTGGCGGGCCGATATTTCTGGACGCGGGATCTGATTCTGATTGATGAAATCAGCCGCGCCGCCATCACCGAAGTCATCGAAAAGATGCTTGAGACCGGCGATTTTTTTGAAGCATTCGGCTGCTACGGCGAAGGCCACGTGTGCTGACCGGCGCGGTAAAATGTGGCGGCTGTCAGTGGCAGACACTCCGCAGAAAACAGGTCCCCCCGTAATCACAAATTCGTTTGTCCTGGCTGATTGCGATGAAAGCGCTGACCATCACTGAGGCTGAACAGATTGAGTTGCGCGAGGTGGCGCAGCCCGTGCCCGGCCCGCGTGACGTGCTGCTCAAAACCGGCGGCGTCGGATTGTGCGGCACTGACTTTCACATTTACGAAGGCCGCGCCAACTATCACACCGATGCGGCAGGCCGCCCGATTCCGCTTCAGGTGGCTCCGCAGATTCCCGGTCACGAATTCTGCGGCGTGGTGGTTGAAGTCGGCAGCGCGGTCCGCGATCTGAAACCGGGCGATGCCGTCCTTGCGGATCAGGGCTTGAATTGCAGCAGCCGCGCCGCCGCAGTCTTTTGCGAATACTGCGCGACCGGCCATTCGCATCAGTGCGTCAATTATGCCGAACACGGCATTACGGGCCTGCCGGGCGCGCTCGCTGATTACATCGCCGTCCCGGCGGTCAATGCCGTGCGGATCGAAAGCGATCTGCCGCTGGAGCAGGCAGCGCTGGCTGAACCGCTGGGCTGCATCATTCACGCCTGCACGATGATGATGCGCACGCAGGCCCGCTACACTTTCGGCGGCGAACGCCCGATCAGCAACGTGCTGATCTGCGGGGCCGGTCCGGCGGGGCTGCTGTTTACGCAGTACCTGCGCAACGTGACGGGTTATGACGGACAGTTGCTGGTGTCAGAGCCGCACGCACAGCGGCGCGCGCTGGCTGAAAGTTACGGCGCGACGACGATTGACCCGACCGCTGTTGATCTGGTGACCGCCGTGCAGGAACTGACGCACGGCGAACGCATTCATTACCTGATCGAAGCCGCCGGAGTGGCCGCGCTGTTCCGGCAGATTCCCGGCCTGCTGCGCAAGCAGGGGACGATGATGCTCTACGGGCACGGGCATCACGGAGCGGACCTGGGCGTCATCAACAACGTGCAGTTTCTCGAACCGACGCTGCTGGCGGCGTGCGGCGCTTCGGGCCGGATTGATGCGGACGGGCGGCCCGGCACTTACCGCCAGGGGCTGGAACTGCTGAGCAGCGGGGCGATCAATGTTTCGCGTTTTATTTCGCATCGTTACAGCTCGCTGGAGCAGGCGACGCTGGCCTTCACCCGCGACCGTTTCACGCCCGATTACATCAAGGGAGTCGTGGGACTCAATCAGTAACTACTATTCACACCATCATGAAATTTCTCAGAATCACACTGCTTTTTTCCTGCGTTCTGGCTTCACTGCTGGCAGTCGTCAGTTGCCACAAGCCCGACGCGGGCAGCGCCGCCGGGAAACCTGTCATTGCCGTCATTCCGAAAGGCGTGTCGCATTTCTTCTGGCTCAGCGTCAAGGCCGGAGCCGATGCGGCGGGCCGCGATCTGAACGTCACGATTGACTGGCAGGGGCCGGCTTCAGAAACCGATTACGCGCGGCAACTGAGCATCGTTGAAGACGCCATCAGCCGCCGCGTGGATGGCATCGTGCTGGCGCCGTCGCACGGCGAAACGATGGTGCCGATTGTCGAACGCGCCATGAAATCAGGCATCCCGGTGACGATCTTCGATTCAGGCATCAATTCGCAGAACTATGTTTCTTACGTCGCTACTGACAACTTTCAGGGCGGCGTGGTCGCGGCTGAACGCATGGCGAAGCAGCTCAACGGCAAAGGCAAAGTGGCGATTCTCGGAGTCAAGAAAGGCTCCGTCTCGACCGATGAACGCGAAAACGGATTCCGGCAGACGATTGAGAAAAAATACCCTGACATCAAAATCGTGCAGCATCTTTACGGCGAGGCCAATATGGCGCTGTCGGCTGATCGCGCGACTGACATTCTGACGGCGAATCCTGATCTGAACGGCATCTTCGCTTCAAACGAATCATCCATTGTCGGCGCCGTGCGCGCCGTCAGACAAAAGAACCTCGTCGGTAAAATCACGCTCGTCGGCTTTGATGCGACGGCGAACCTGATTGAAGAAGTCAAAGCCGGAGCCATTGATTCGCTGGTCCTCCAGGATCCGTTCAAGATGGGTTACGAAGGCGTCAAAACCATCGTTGACACGCTGCACAAAAAACCGGTCGAGAAGCGGATTGACACAGGCGTCAGGCTGCTGACCAAAGAGAATCTTGAGACGCCTGAAATTCAGGCGCTGACCAGAGAACCCGGCAAGTAAAGTCGTATGTCATCGCCATCCTGCGCGCTCGAAATGAGCGGCATCGCCAAATCATTCGCGGGCAACGTGGTCCTGGCTGACGTGAATTTCACGGCAGCGGCGGGCGAAGTGCATGCGCTCGTGGGCGAGAACGGCGCCGGCAAATCAACGCTCATGAAAATCCTGGCTGGCGTGCATCAGCCGGATGCCGGGCAAATCAGCATCAACGGCGAGGCCGTCAGCTTTCAGCGCCCGGCTGATGCGCTGCGGCACGGCGTGGCGATGATCTATCAGGAACTCTCACTCGCGCCACATCTGACCGTCGCTGAAAACATCTTTCTGGGCCGCGAACCGCTGCGCCTGCCCGCGCTCGGCATCATCAGTCAGCGCGAATTGAATGACCGCGCGGCAAAGCTGCTGGCTGAATACGGCTTCAATCTCGACCCGCGCGCGCGCACCGGCAGACTGAGCGCCGCAGACCGGCAACTGGTCGAAATCACCCGCGCCGTGGTCGAAGCGCGCCGGGTGATTGTCATGGATGAACCGACTTCATCGCTGACGAACAGCGAGGTCAGCGAACTGTTTCGCATCATTCGGGACCTGAAAGCGCGCGGCCTGGCGATCATTTACATTTCGCACCGGCTCGAAGAGCTGGAAGAGATTGCCGACCGGATGACCATTCTGCGCGATGGCCGCGCCGTCTGGTCAGGGGGCTGGGGCGAACTGACGACCGATGAAATCATCCGGCAGATGGCCGGGCGCGAACTGAAGGACATCTTTCCGCCGCGTCACGCGACGCGCGGCGAGGCGCTGCTGCAGGTCAGTCAGTTGAGCCGCCCCGGCGTCTTTGAAAACGTCAGCTTTGAAGCATACGCAGGCGAAGTGCTGGGCATTGCCGGGCTGGCCGGCGCGGGCCGCACCGAACTGGTCGAAGCCATCTTTGGCGCGCAGCCGGCTGACAACGGCACGGCGACGCTGGCCGGTTCAGTCGTCAGTTCATTTTCACCGCACGATTCAGTGGCGCGCGGCCTGAGCCTGCTGACCGAAGATCGCAAACGCACGGGCCTGTGTCTGAACCTGCCGGTGTCAACCAACGTCACGCTGGCCAACGTGCGCGCGCTGGTCAGACACGCGATGCTGCGGCGACGGGTTGAAAACGAAGTGACGGAGTTGTTCATCGAGAAGCTGCACATTCGCCCGCCCGCGCCGCACAAGGCTGCCGGACGCCTGAGCGGCGGCAATCAGCAGAAAGTGCTGCTCGCCCGCTGGCTCTATGCCGGAGCCAGAGTCTTTCTGCTCGATGAACCGACACGCGGCGTGGACGTGGCCGCCCGGTCGGAAATTTATCGTCAGATCAACGAACTGGCCGAAGCCGGCGCGGCCATCGTGATGGTCTCATCCGATTTGCCCGAAATTCTGGGGATGGCCGACCGCATTCTGGTAATGCGGCGCGGCAGACTCGTCGCCGAACTTGACGCCAGGCAGACCACCCAGGAAGAAGTGCTGAAATATGCCGCCGTCGAGGAATAGACATTGAACTTTCCCCTCGGCGCGACGGTGTCTGGAGTTCCAGCCTGAGCTGGTGTGTTGAATTACCAGCAGACCAGCTCAGGCTGGAACTCCGAACACCGTCATGTGATGCGTTCTGAATCGGGCATTGACTGAGCCTTGAGTGCCGCGATTCAGATGACCAAATACTGATGACAGCATGACCGATTACATCAAAAAGTTTCTGCCCTTTGTCAGCCTGATTGCCCTGTGCATCATTATCGCGGCGCTTCAACCGAAGTTTCTGTCCGGCGACAACCTGGCAAGTGTGGCGCGACAGACGGCGGTGATTACGATCATGGCGATGGGCATGACGATGGTCATGGTCGCCGGGGGCATTGATCTGTCGGTCGGGTCGCTGATGGCGCTGGCCGGAGTGATTGGCGCTCAGGCGATGGTCGGCGGTTCGTCGGTGCTGATTGGCGTGCTGATCTGCATTCTCACCGGCATGTTTTTCGGGCTGATCAATGGCATCGCCGTCGCGTCGCTGCGCATTCCGGCTTTTATTGTGACGCTTGGCACGCTCGGCGAGCGCGCGATAAAGTTCTTCTTCATCCCGGCCTGCCAGCTGCTGATCGCCGCG
>CAYWDW010000221.1:0-8002 GCA_964457105.1 uncultured Heliobacteriaceae bacterium | reverse complement strand
AGCAGCAGCGAGCGATCGACGACTGGATCGCCACCCATCCACAGCACCCCGCCGCCAAACAGCTACCCGCTTCACTGGTGAAGCTGCGCGAACTGGCCGACCAGCCCCTGACCCGCATCGCCTTGCTGCTGCCGATGATGTTGTAATAGGACATCCGGCTTGTCAGGCGGTCCCGCAGCAGTTTGATCTCCTCGGCCTGGCGGCTGCGTTCGATGGCCTTTTCGATGAGGACGAAGAGTTCCTCAAATTCGACCGGCTTTTCGATGAAATAGAACGCGCCGGCCTTGGTCGCCTCAATCGCGCCGTTCACCGAACCGTACCCGGTGACCATAATGATTTCAGTGTCGGGCGCGTTTTCCTTGAGCTGCCGGACCAGTTCGATGCCGTCAATGTCGGGCAGTTGCAGATCGGTCAGCACGACGTCGCTGTGCTGATCGGCATTGAGTTTGAGCGCCTCCTGCCCGGTCTCGGCGGTCAGCACTTCATAGCCGCGACTTTGCAGTTGATACCTGGCCAGATCAATCATCATCGGATCATCGTCAACGACCATTACCTTCGTTTTGCTCATAGCTCTCCTTTATGGGTTGGACTGACATTCATCGCGGGTTGCCCGTTGGAGGAAGTCGGAATTCGGAATTCGGTAGTCGGAAGGAAGAGCAGCCGCCGTCTCGCTGCTTCCTGCCATCTGCCATCTGCCATCTGTCATCTCGCTTTCAGCTTCCGAATTCCGAATTCCGAATTCCGACTACCGAATTCCTCCGCCATCTTTCCGGTGGTCCTGCCCGCGACACTGGCAATGACCACGATCAGTTCTTCGGGTTCGACCGGTTTGGGCACGTGCATCTGAAAGCCTGCCTCCAGCGCGCGCAGACGGTCTTCGACGCGCGCATCAGCCGTCAGCGCCACTGCCGGCAGGCGCCTGCCGACCGGTTCGCGCGCCCGCACCTGGTGAATCAGGGCATAACCATCTTCATCCGGCAGGCCGATGTCAGAGACCAGCACATCGGGCCGTTCGTCTTCCGGCGATTCAAATAACATGCTGAGCGCGGCGGCGGCAGACGCGGCCACCGACACCCGCGCCCCGCCGCGCATCAGGATCGTCTGCATCATCTGCCGGGCTGCCGCTTCATCGTCCACGAGCAGAATGTGCAACCCGCTGAGTGACGGCACGCGCTGATAGCTGCCGCTTTCGCGGGCCTGCGCCTGCGTGATGCTGACGGCGCTGAGCGATTTGCGCGCCGCCTGTCGTGGCAGCAGCAGGGTAAAGCTCGCCCCCTGGCCTTCGCCCGGACTTGCGGCCTCGACCGTGCCGCCGTGCAATTCAATCAGATGTTTGACCAGCGCGAGGCCGAGGCCGAGGCCGCCCTTGCGCCGCGATGATGAAGAGTCAGCCTGCCGAAAACGGTCGAACACGAAGGGCAGAAATTCCGGTTTGATGCCCTGCCCCGTGTCGCTGACCGTCAGGCGCACGGCGGCGTCCTGCGGCGCGATGCTGATCTCGACCCGCCCGCCTGCCGGGGTGAATTTGAGGGCGTTTGAAAGCAGGTTCCAGACGACCTGCTGCAACCGGGCGGCATCGCCTGACACCGACGGCAGATTATCAGCCACCTGCAGCAGCAGCTCAATCTCGCGGGCGGCGGCAGTCGGGCGCACGGTGTCGAGCGCCCGTTCAGTGATCGCCACCAGATCAACCGGCTGCATTTCAATTCGCAGCTTGCCGGTCGTGATGCGGGCCGTGTCGAGCAGGTCTTCAATCAGTTGCTGCTGCGCGCGGGCGCTGCGTTCGATGATTTCCAGCGCGTGCGCCTGCTCAGCCGAACCACTGAACTGTCGCAGCACAATCTGAGTCCAGCCCAGCATCGCGTTGAGCGGCGTGCGCAGTTCGTGCGAGACGACCGTCAGAAATTCATCCTTCATCCGGCTCGCTTCCTGAACTTCGTGCCAGAGCCGTGCATTTTCAATGGCGACCGAGGCGAGCTGCGCCAGTTGCACCAGAATCGCTTCATCCTCAGCCGTGAACTCACCGGTTTCACGTTCAGAAAGCTGAATCAGGCCGATGTTGCGTCCGTCATTGCCGGTCAGCGGCGCGGCCAGCCACCCGCGCAATGACGGGCCGGTCTCAGCAGTGGCGACCTCACGCCACGCCGGATGCGCCATAAGTTCACGCGACGACAGCCGCACCGGCTGATTCGTCTGACAGACCAGGGCAGACAGCCCCGTTTCAGTCGGCCACGTTGCCGGTTCGCGCCAGGCGGCATATTTCTCGCTGAACGACACCGCCGTGACGGCCTGCGACCAGTTGTGATCAACCGTCAGGCTGGCCAGCGCCTGATGCGCGCCGATGATTTCACGCGCCTGCGCGGTGATGATCTGCAACACATCTTCCGGCATCGGCACGTCTTCCGCCGCCTGCACGGCATTGATGGTCAGCGCCGCCTGCGCCACCATTTGTAAGCGGCGCGTGTAATCAAGCTGCCGGGCGCTGGCTTCGTGGCGCAGGCGCGAGAGTTCAAGATGCGCGCTGACGCGGGCCAGCAGTTCGCGGGCCGCGAATGGTTTGACGAGATAATCCTCCGCGCCCGATTCCAGCCCTTCAATCCGCGCTTCGGCTCCGGCGCGAGCCGACAGCATAATGACCGGCACCTCGCGCGTGCGTTCATCGGCCCGCAATTCGCGCAGCAGTTCAAATCCGTCCAGGCCCGGCATCATCACATCGCACAGCACCAGATCAGGCAATGCTGCCCGCGCCGCCGCCAGCGCCGCCAGGCCATCGGGCACCGCAGCGACCTGATAACGCTGTCCGAGCAGCCGCTCAATGTAACGGCGCATATCGGCGTTGTCGTCAGCCAGCAGGATGCGGGGAAGATGGAATTCGGAATTCGGAATTCGGAATTCGGAATTCGGCAGTCGGAATTCGGCAGAAAGAGAGGCCGCAGTCTCGCTGCCATCTGCCATCTGTCGTCTGCCATCATCTGCCATCTCGCTTTCAGCTTCTGACTTCCGACTTCCGAATTCCGAATTCCGAATTCCGTCTTCCGACTTCCGTCTTCCATCTTCCGGCAGCCACTGCAAGGCTTCTTCAATGAACGGCGCTGCGCCGAGCGCGGTTGACGCGAAATCGCGCTCAGCCTGGATGCGGTCCGGCGGCAGGTGCGCCGTGCCGGACGGAATCGTCACCGTGAAGCTCGTCCCCACGCCCTGCTGACTGCTGACCTGAATCGTGCCGCCGTGCAAGCGAACGAGTTCCTGCACCAGCGCCAGCCCGATGCCCGAACCTTCCTGCGTGCGGGCGCGCACGCCGCGAACCCGGTGAAACCGCTCAAACAGGCGCGGCAGGTCTTCAGCCGGAATGCCAACGCCGGTGTCGCGCACGATCAGTTCAGCCTGCTCACCCGATTCGCGCAGCGTGACACTGATCTCGCCGGTGAAAGTAAATTTGAAGGCATTTGAGAGCAGGTTGAGCACGATCTTTTCCCACATCTCCGGGTCCACATAGAACGTGGCAGTGAGCGGCTCGCAAGCCACGCTCAACCGCAGCCCGGCTTTTTCAATCGCGGATCGGAAGACGCTTGAAAGTTCTGTCGTCAATGTACACAGATCAACCGGCACATATGAAGCGCGCCCGCGCCCGGCTTCGATCCGCGAAAAATCGAGCAGCGTGTTGACCAGTCGCAACAGCCGCAGCCCGTTGCGATGCGCGATGACAAGCTGTTCACGCTGTTCCGGCGCGAGCGTCAGGGCCGGTTGTCGCAGCAGCTCCTCAAGCGGGCCGAGCAGCAGCGTCAGCGGCGTGCGAAATTCATGACTGACGTTGCTGAAAAAAATCGTTTTGGCGCGATCCAGTTCAGCCAGACTCTCGGCGCGCTGTCGTTCCGCCGCGTAAGCACGGGCATTGTTGATGGCCGCAGCCACCTCGCCAACGATCAGCTTCAGAAATGAACGGTATTCTTCGTTGTTTGCCCGATAAGGACTCAGGCCGATCACCATCAGGCCGGTCAACTGCTCCTGGCCGGGCGCGGCAATCGGCAGCACCAGCGCCGTGCGCGGCGATTCAGGCCAGGGGCCGCCCGGCAGCAGACCCAGTTTCGCTTCAAGATCATCAATCACCATCATCCGCCGCGACTGCCTTACGTCATACAGCGGCCAGACCGCATTGCCGCCATCAGGTCGGCTCAGATCGGCCCGCCACGGCGCTGCGCGGTCGCCCGGTTCAAGTCCGGTCCAGGCCACCAGCCGCGCCTTGCTGCCGCTGTCATCAAGCAGGTAAATCAGCGCAAAGGGCACGTCCGCCGTATTCTGTGCCAGCATCTGTGCGGCCACGTGACAGGCCTCTTCATCCACGTGCGCTTCAGCGGCCCGCGCGCCCAGATCGCCCAGCGTGCGCAGGCGCCGTTCACCCGTCACCCGCTCCGTCGTTTCAGTCACGGCGGTAAAGACGCCGCTGATGCCACGCTCATCACGCACCGGCGAATAAGAGAAAGTGAAATAGCACTCTTCGAGATAACCGTTGCGATCCAGCAGCAGCAACTGATCGTCTGACCACGTGGCCTCGCCGGTGGCCAGCACGCCTTCGAGCATCGGCCCGATGATGTGCCAGATTTCAGGCCAGCACTCGCGCCCCCGCTGTCCCAGGGCACCCGGATGTTTCGTCGCCCCCAGTATCGGACGGTAAGCATCGTTGTAAAGCATCACCAGTTCAGGTCCCCACCAGATCAGCATCGGGTAACGGGAACTCAGACAAATGCTGACTGCCGCGCGCAAACTGGCCGGCCAGCGGTCAACCGGGCCGACCGGCGTCCGCGCCCAGTCATGCTGTCGCATCAGCTTCGCCATCATGCCGTGGCCTGAAAAGATCATCGTCGCCTCAGTTTCAACCCGGTCAGCAAAACTCATCCTTCAACTTCCCTTTCAGCACAATGACATTGAATCAGGAACGCAGAGAGATGACCGCAACAAACGGAAATAACGGAACCGCACGGAAAGCTTCAGCCCTGCGCTCAATCGGCCTGGTTTCGTCTGTTCCGTTATTTCCGTCTGTTGCGGTCATCTCTCTGCCGGCTTTTCCATGGCCGCCTCTGAATTTCAAAACACGCGCTCAAATCCCGACGCCCTTTTCCATCTTCCCGGTCAGGCGGGCAATGACGAGCGTCAATTCCGCCGGTTCGACCGGTTTGGGAATGTGCATCTGAAAGCCTGCCGACAAGGCCCGGATGCGGTCGCTCGCGCGCCCGAACGCCGTCAGCGCAATGGCCGGAATGCGCCCCCCGGCTTCAGGTGCCAGCGCGCGCAGTTGTTCGATCAGCCAGTAGCCGTCCTGGCCGGGCAGGCCGATGTCCGTCACCAGCACTTCGGGGCCTCGGCCTGACGTGCGATCCCTGACGACCTGCAGGGCTTCAGGGGCTGAAGCCGCCGTCGTCACCTCAGCGCCGTAACCGCGCAGCAGCAGCGTCACCATTTCGCGGGCGTCGGCTTCATCGTCAACGATCAGCACTCTGATTCCTGACAGCAGCCGCGCCGCTTCCGGCTCGCGGTCTTCCCGAATGGCAGCAGTGGCGAGTTCATCATCCCGGTGCGCCTGCGCCTGTGGCCGCAAGGCTCGCAACGGCAGCATGACGGTCAGGGTTGCCCCCTGGCCTTCGCCTGGACTGTCGGCCCGCACCGTGCCGCCGTGCAGTTCAACCAGATGTTTGACCAGCGCGAGGCCGAGGCCGAGGCCGCCCTGCCGCCGCATCCCCGCCCCTGCGCTCTGCTGAAAGCGATCAAACACGAACGGCAGCAGGTCGGGCCGGATGCCCTTGCCGGTGTCGCTGACGGTGATCTGCATCTGCGGGTCGGTGCGTTCCAGCCGCACGGTGACGCGGCCTCCGGCAGAGGTGAACTTGATGGCGTTTGAAAGCAGGTTCCAGACGACCTGCTGCAATCGGTCGGCATCGCCCGAAATGACGTTGTCGCCGCCCTGCAATTCCAGATAGAGATCAACGCCGCGCGCTTCAGCCGCCGGGCGCATCACCTCAGCGGCAGCATTGATGACCTGTTCCAGATCAACCGGGCCGGTCTCGATCCGCAGCTTGCCGCTCGTGATGCGGGCCGTATCGAGCAGGTCTTCAACCAGTTGCTGCTGCATGCGCACGCTGCGTTCGATGATTTCGAGCGCGTGCTGTGTGGTGGCCTCATCCGCTTTGCCGCCGCGCAGCACCTTCGTCCAGCCCAGCATCGCATTGAGCGGCGAACGCAGTTCGTGCGAAACGACGGCGACAAATTCATCCCTCGCGCGCGCGGCCTGTTCCGCCGTTTCGCGGGCGGCGTGTTCGCTGCGCAGCAGTTTCTCGCGCTCCTGTTCGGCCATCCTGCGTTCGGTGATGTCGAGCGTGATCCCGACCAGGCGCACGGGTTCACCATGTTCATCGTTAATCCGGGTGCCGTTGCTGTGGACTGACCGCACGCTGCCATCCGGCCAGATAATGCGAAACTCGTGCTCGATTTCGCAGCACTCTTCCAGCACCTGCTGTATTTCGCTGACGACGCGGAGACGATCATCCGGGTGAATGCAGTTGATGAAAGTCTCGATTGACAGGGTCACTTCACCCGGCGTCAGACCGAACATGGCGTAATGCTCATCGGACCAGCTCAGTTCGTTGGCCGGAATCTTCCAGTCCCAGGTGCCGGCGTGACCGGCGGCGAGCGCCATCTCCAGCCGCTCCTCGCTCACGCGCAGCGTTTCTTCAGCCTCTTTGCGGTCGTGAATGTCGGTCGTGCTGCCGACCCAGGCCGTGATGCGGCCTGCCGCGTCGCGCACCGGCGTGGCGCGGGTCAGAAACCAGCGGTAGACGCCATCGTGTCGCCGGTTGCGCACTTCGATCTGATATTCAAGGCCGTAAAGCAGCGCGCGGTTCCATTCACTGCGGCAGCGGTCGTAATCATCCGGGTGCAGCGCCAGCCGCGACCAGCCGTTTTCTTCCGGCGACAGGCCGGTGTAACTGAGCCACTGCTGATTCTGAAAAGTGATCGTGCCATCCGGCGCGGCAGTCCAGATGAAGGTCGGCGCAGTGTTGGCCATCGTGCGAAAGAGTTCCTCGCTGTGCCGCAGCGACTCTTCGGCCCGGCGGCGTTCGCTGACATCGCGCACGACACTCACGAGCAGGCGTTCGCCGCCGATGACGGCCCCGCGCGCGCCGACTTCGACCGCAAAGGTGGTCCCGTCGCGGCGGCGGTGAACCGTCTCAAAAAAGATGCCGGCCTGTTCGGCCTGCTGCATCTGCCCGGCAATTTCAGGCCGGGTGTCCGGGTCGCGCAGGTCAAAGAGAGTCTTCTGCCGCAATTCATCCTCGCTGTAACCATAGGCGGCGATGGCGGCCTGATTGGCTTCGACGATGCGACCATCAGGCCGCATAAAAAGCATAATGTCCCGCGTATTGGCCGCGAGCAGGCGATAGTGTTCCAGTTCCTGTTCCGCGCGGCGGTGGGCCGCGACTTCCTCTTCAAGCGCGCGCAGATGTTTTTCCAGTTCACGATTGCGGGCCGCCAGTTCGCGGTGCAGTGCGGTGCGTTCGATGACATTGCGCACCGTGCGCCGCAGGACGGCAGGCCGCAGATGAGCGCGACACAGATACTCCTGGGCACCCTGCCTGAGCATCGCGGCGGACATCGCTTCGTCATCCTTGTCGCCAATCACGATCACCGGCAGCAGCCTGCCCGATTGGCGGCACAGGCTGTTGAGCGCCTGCTTCGCGGTCGTCTCAGGCAGCGTGGCCGACAGCAGCAGACATTCCGGCGCGGCTGACCGCAAGGCTGCGCGGCCTTCGGCGGCGGTCGCAGCTTCGATAAACACCCAGCCGTCGCCCCGCCCCGGTTGCAGGTAGCTGCGCCAGGCCGCGCGGTCTGCCGCGTCTGCCGCAATGATCAGAATGGTTCTTTGCTTAAGCGCCATAATTTTACGTTGCATAATCTGTCAGCGTTGAATGCGCGGGCCTGATGACCGCTGCCCGCCTGCTCCCCGTCACTC
>CAYWDW010000220.1:4742-8030 GCA_964457105.1 uncultured Heliobacteriaceae bacterium | reverse complement strand
GATCAGGAGTCGGCATGGTGAAGCGTTGGTTTGCCCCGTCATGAATGCAGGCCTGAGCTTCTGAGTTCAGGCTGTCAGACAGCATCAAACGAGTTGCGGCAGCAGGCGGCCCGCTCCATCATTCCCGTATGACAGGCCCCTGTTTCTGAGGCTGCGACTCATCCTGAACATCTCAATTTCACTGACAGGGTTGGTGGGTGCGACCCTGCCGACAAACCGGATTTCTGATCACCATGTGATGCTATGGCTATTCAATTCATCAACCCTGATTCACCGCAGCAGCAGGCCGAACAGCAGCGCAGCCAGCCGCCTGACCCGGCGACTGATCGTTCATTCTGGCGCAGGGTCTTCGGGCTTGGTCCGGCGCGGCCTGTGGCTGAACGGCTGGAAACAAGCCTGCGCGAAAAATGGAAGTTCACCGACCTGAAGCGCTATCAGATTGAGTCGCTGCTGGCGCCGGAAGCCGATGAGAAGCTGCATTTTTTCCTCGATGGCTTCAACGCCTCGCGTTACCTGAAACTGAAAAAAGTTTACGGGCTGGCCACGCCAACGCGCAGCGGGCGCGTCGTGGATGACGACATTCAGGTGATCGGGCAATTCGGCCCGGAACTGCTCAAGTCCTATGACATTCTCAGGGATGACGAAAGCCGCCGCATCGTGACCCGCTACTTTGCCGGTTATTACCGCGACGGCAGGATCGGCACTGAAACGCTCGTCAAAGTTGCGTCCACCAACTGGCTGGGCGTGTTTATGCGCAAGCGGTTTGTGATGTATGCCGAGCTGCTGCACACGCGCTTCAATCTGCCGCAGGCCGTGTGCGGCCCGCTGCTGGCGGGCATTGGCGATTCGTTCGTGCTCTCGAACATTCTGTTTCGCAAATCGGGGCCGGAAGACTTTCGCCGCCTGGTTGATGTCATTGCCGCGCCGCTGCCTGAAGACCGGCATAACGATGTGCTGGTGCCCGCGCTGCAACTGCTGGTGCTGGCGACCAAACAAAAGATTCCGGTGTCCGGCGTGGTGTCGTTTGTCTCTCTGATGAAGCTGCAGCCGGAACACTTCCGCGCCTTTTCGTCCATCGTCTATACGCTGTGGGCGCACAATCACGAAGTGGACCTCAGTTGCCCGATCTTTTCCGCCTTTATCAGAAAAGTGCTGGACGAGTTCGGGCCGGAAATTGACCTGATGAAAGCGCCGCTCTTCATCAGGGCGTATTACGATTTCAAGCGGGACGGCGAAAAGCTGCGCGTGTTTCTGTCTCCGGCTTACAGCGAAACGAAGGCGTTCATTCGCAAGCTGGGCGTGACCATTCCGGCCAATCTGTGGGGGATGTCGCGCCTCGTCGTGCTGGCCCAGGATTTTCAGCGGGAAAAAGTCACGCAACTGATCCGGCAGCTTGGCGAAGAAGTCACCCTGTCAGACCTGATCTTTCTGGATCGCATCTGCCGCAACCAGGAAGAGACCGCCCTGCTGCTCAATCGCCCGGCGCTGCTGGCGCAGGTCGAAGGCATCAAAATCGAGCGCATCGTCAAACGGCGCCACAACGATCAGGTCGAAGAATTCAACCGGCAGATTGATTCAGCCGTCTCCATCGGCTTTCTGCGCCTCGTGCGCAGGCTGACGGGGCTGCGCGATGAAGCGAAGGAAAAATATACCGAAGAGGCCGATCTGCGGCGGCTGACCAACATTCAGCTTAGTCAGCTTCACGTGCTTGAACGCTCCTTCGATATTCCCGGCATGGATGAGCTGCTCGGCTGGGAAGTGTCCAGAGACATTCACGACAAAATGCGCGAAGGCGGCGGCTATTTCGATTATGACCGCGACCTGGCGCTGTTCGTTTCAGTCCCGGCTGAACAGATCTCGAACAAACGTTATCAGGCTTCGATTGTGTCGCGCTCAGAAGCCGCGATTGCCATCAGCCACTTTCACGCGCTGAAAGTTGACACGGGCAGTTTCGCCGGGCCGAGCGGCTGGCCGGGCGCGCAGTCCGGCGACATTGACAGCGCCGCCGAAGCCGCCATCTGTTCGGTCATTGTCACAACGCTCGGCCATCCGCGCGGAGTGAACGGCGGGCGGGATCTGCGCCGGGTCATGGTGGACATTGACTTTCTGTTCATTGACCGCGAAACCGGCGACCCGCTCATTCGTGATCGCGGCGTGCGCAGCCTGCCCTATTACGCCAAAGCGGAAGTGCCCCCGGCAGGCCGGTTATCAAAAAAGGAAAGAAAACGGCGACGCATCGAAGACGCCCGCTTCTGCCCGCCGGTCGCGCTGCCCTGAGCGCCGTGCGGTCCGGCATCTGATCTGCTGCTGAAAAACGGTGCGCCAGGCTGGCAGCCTGGCGCACCGTTCACAACCTCGCCTGGCTTAACCCCGCCCCCCTGCACTTCACGGTCCCGCACAAAGCTGAATTCCATCGCCTGCCTTTTTGGATTTATCGCCCCATGAGCGATTATCAGCAGCGTTATGCAGAGTCCTGAAACAGTGGAACCACCCGAACTGCCCGACCACACAGTGTCGGAATCAACGATGCCGGTCACGGCCTCGCGGCGCGCCGGCATGTTTCGCGCCATGCATTACCGCGATTACCGGTTGTTGTGGGCGGGCGCGTTTCTCTCGAATATCGGCACGTGGATGCAATCCATTGCGCAAAGCTGGCTGGTGCGCGAACTGACGCCTTCGCCGTTTCTGATCGGCTTTGTGGCCTTTGCCGGATCGTTTCCGCAACTGGTGTTTGCGCTCTTCAGCGGCGTCTATGCCGATCTGTTCGACCGGCGGCGACTGCTGATGGCCACGCAGGCGGCGCAGATGATCTTTTCGGCCCTGCTGGGCCTGCTGATCGCTCTCGGAGTCGTCACGATCTGGCAGGTGATTGCGATTTCATTTGCGAGCGGGGTGGCCACGACGCTGAGCAATCCGGCTTATCAGGCCTTTGTGCACGACATTGTCGGACGCGAGGGTCTGATGAGCGGCATTTCGCTCAACTCGACGCAATACAATCTGTCGCGCATCATCGGGCCGACGATTGGCGGCCTCGTCCTGAGCAGCATCGGGACTGCCGGATGTTATTACCTGAACGGCGTCAGCTTTCTGGCCGTGATTATGGCGCTGATGCTGATGAATGTTCATTCGACCGCGCCCGGCAGGCATCTGCACCTGCGCGATGTGGTGCGGCAGATGACCGCCGGGCTGCGTTATGTGCGTGGCCGCCCGCGCGTGCTGGCGCTGCTCGGCATGGCTTCAGTGGTCAGCGTCTTTGGTATTCCGTACCTGGTTTTTCTGTCGGTGTTT
>CAYWDW010000220.1:0-4732 GCA_964457105.1 uncultured Heliobacteriaceae bacterium | reverse complement strand
TTTGCGCGCGACGTGCTCAATCGTGATGCGCAGGGACTGGCTTATCTGATGGCGGCGACGGGCACGGGCGCGGTGCTGAGCGCGCTGATGCAGGCCTTTCTGGGCAACTATCGCGGGCGCGGAAAGTTTCTGCTTGGCGGCATGCTGTTTTTCGGGACGGCCATTATGGTCTTTGCGCTGTCACGCACGTTTGCGCTGTCGCTCGTCTGCCTGGCGCTGATTGGCGGCGCGATGGTCAGCATTACGACCACCATCAACAACCTGCTGCAAATGCTGGTCACGGATGACATGCGCGGGCGGGTCATGAGCATGTATTCGCTGGCCTTTATGGGCCTCTCGCCGGTCGGCAGCCTGGTGATCGGCACAGCGGCTGATCTGATCGGCCCGCGCTGGCATCATCACGGCGTGCAGCTTGCGCTGGCCGCGAGCGGTGCCGTCGTCGCGCTGTTTGCCTTGTATGTGCTGATTGCTCAGCCGCGCGTGCGGGCGCTGGAGTGAGGGAATTTGAGATTGCAGATTTGAGATTGCAGAGTGCAGATTGTCTGTTCAGGATTCCGTCTGTTTCTTTCATCCTGCAATCTGCACTCTGCAATCTCAAATCTGCAATTCAATCATCTGCCGCCGTCAATGGCAAAGATTTCGCCGGTGATGAAAGCGGCCTCGTCCGAAGCCAGGTAAGTAATCAGTTCGGCCACTTCTTCAGGCGTTCCGGCGCGGCGCAGCGGAGTTTCGCCGATGGCTTTCTGCAACGATTCAGGCTGCGAAAACTTTGTCAGAAACGGCGTGTTGATGATGCCTGGCGCGATGGCGTTGACGGTGATTTGATCGGGCGCGAGTTCCCTGGCCAGGCCTTTGGTGAAGCTGTTGACGGCGCCTTTGGCTGAAGCATAAGGCAGCGCGCCGCCGAGGCCGCCGGTCTGGGCCGCAAGCGATGAAAGGTTGATGATGCGCCCGCCCTGCTGTCGCCGAAGGTGCGGAATCACGGCCTGTGAACAGAGAAAGACGCTTTTGGCATTGACCGCCATCACAGCTTCCCACAGGGCTTCGCTGCATTCCTCAATGCCGACGCGCTGCACCAGACTGCCGGCATTGTTGACGAGAATGTCTATGCGCCCGAAATATTCCAGCGTCGTCAGCACAAGCTGCGAAACGTCGCCGAGCCTCGTGACATCGGCGCGCACGGCACAGGCATTGCGCCGCAGCGCCTGAATTTCCGCGACCGTTTCATTGGCGCCCGACTCGCTGTTGAGGTAATTCACGACCACTGCCGCGCCGCTGCGAGCCAGCGAAACAGCGGCGGCGCGACCAATGCCGGAGCCTGCTCCGGTGACGATGGCAACTCTGCCTTTCAGATTGAATTCGGCCATAGCAATGAGTTTTTCTGATCGTGCTGACTTTCAGCCTGCAAGCTAGCGATGGTTGCTTTTCATCATCACGCTCGGCGGCGGATCAGGCACATCTCCGAGGTCCGCAGGCAGCGGCTCAACGTGGATCGTGACCGTCACCGCGCCGAGTTCATGTTCAAGCCTGCGTTCGATCTCTTCGGTGACGGAATGGCTAGCGATGTGATCGTGTTCGAGTTCAGGGCTGACGTGCAGGTGCATCTCAACGAACATCCCGTTGCTGCGGCCCCGCGAACGAATGTCATGCACCGAATGCACGCCGGGCACGCTTTCGACCACGCGCGCAATTTCGTCGGCTCTGACCGGCGCGGCATCAACCAGCACCGGCACCGTCGCCTTGAAAATCTGATAACCGCTCCACGCAATCACGACCGCCACACAAAGCGCCAGAATCGGATCGAGCCAGACATACCCCATCCGCACAAAGAGCAACCCGGCCAGAATCGAACAACTGACCACGACATCGCTGCGCGTGTGCGTCGCGTCGGCCATCAGAAAAGCGCTTTGCAACCGCCGCCCTTCGCGCTGTTCATAAACCGTGACGATAATGTTGACGACAATCGTGACGATCATCACGGCCAGCGTCAGGCTGCTGATTTCAGGCGGCGCGGCCTCACCGGCAAAGAGGCGTTTGATGGCGCTGACGGCGATCTGATAGCAGGTCACAAACAGAAATCCGGCGATGGCAAAGGCCGCAAGTGTCTCAAATTTTTCGTGGCCGTAAGGATGCTCATCATCCGGTTCCTGCATGGCGAAGCGCATGACCGCCAGCCCGACGATGTTGTTGATCGAATCAACCGAGGAATGCACGGCGTCGCTGATGACGCTCAGACTGCCGGCCAGCAGTCCGGCAATCAGCTTGCCAATCACCACCGCGATGTTCAGCGCGAGCGTCAACAACAGTACGCGCTGAACACCACGACTGTAATCAGGTCGGCTGACGCCACTGCCGGGCGCGCCGGGATCAGAATTTCTGCGTGAATTCGAGATAAGCGAATCTGGCATTACGGCCTTCCGGGTAAATGCTTCCGGCCACCCCGCCGCCACGCACGCCGCCCAGATAAAAGGTCAGCGCCGTGCGCGAGGTGACGTTGTAATCAAGGCTCACGTCAGCCAGCGTGCCGAGCGATTGCCGACCACCACTCGGACGCGCCGCGTAACCGAAAGTCTGTGCCTGAAAGGCACCGCCGCCAGCATACCACAGGTCTTTTGCGCTGCTTAAGCGCAGGTGATGCACGTCAGCCCGCAGTGCGAATCCGGCGTGCGGCTTCAGCCGCAATTGTGCAAAGACATCTTCGTTGTTCATCTGATTGAAGAACGGAAAGCGCGCATAAATCCGCGGCGTCGGCAGCACCTGAAAATATGTGCCGTGCGTCGTGTCGGTCGCGTCGCCGTCGCCGGTTGAGCGGAAGTATCCGGCGCGCACCCAGGGTTTGATTTTATCGGCCAGCCTGCCGCTGAACTGATAACCCGCCTCAGCCGCTATCGCTCCGGCGCGATGATCGAGCCGACCCCATTGCCCGAACTGCCCCGCGCCCCACAGCAGCACATCCACCCTGCCGCTGCCCGCCTTGTAAACGCCGATGTAATGCCCGCCCAGCGTCGTGATGCGAATGTTGTCAGTATCGGCAGCGCGCAAGGTGGCTGCACGATTGTCAATTTTCAGCACGCGGCGACCATCGTGATAATGCAGCGCAAAGGCGCGTATTTCGCTTTCGCCCGTTTTGAATTTGAAAGGCTTCGTGAATGCGCCGTAATAAAAATCCACGTCCAGTTCCGCGTTGCCCTTCAGTTGAAAGACGCCTTCGGTCGGTCGCGCCGCCAGCAAGGTCAGGTTGCCGGACTTTGCATTGCGCCCGTATTGCACGCCGTCAAAGCTGCGCCCGACGTGCGAAAAACCAAACGTGCCGATCAGTCGCTGCGCGATGTGGTCACGCTTGATCGTCGCCAGGGTGGCATCGGTCGGCGTAACTTCGGTGCCGTCATTGAATTCAAAGCGCCCCAGTTTCAGGCTGCTCGCCTTGTCGCCGCCGATCCCCTTGAAGCGAAGATAAGCCTGTTTGAGCAGCGCGCTCGCATCCTGCCGACCGCTCGCGGCGAAATAATTGCCGCCGAGGCCAAGCTGTCCCTGCGGCGCGGGCGCGATGGCGTGGTCCGGCACATTGACGAGCCAGGGGAACGCGCCTTCGACCTGCCATTCAAATTTTTCCCGCTGCTGACTGATGCCCAGGCGCAGCGTCACCGCGCCGAAGTTGTAATTGTCATTGGCCGCTGAAGTGTCAAACCAGTCCCAGCTTTCCAGCCGCGCGCGCACGCTGCCGCTGATGGTCAGGCTGCCGACCCTGAGCGACGCGGGTGTGGGCGCAGGCGCTGGTTTCGCAGCAGCCGACAGCTTTTGCGGAGCCGACTCAGCTTTCGCCGCCTCAGTCAGACTCTGAGCCTGAGCCGTTATCAGCGCCAGGGTGAACAAAGAAAGCAGCAGAACAGCCTGGTGAATAATCAGATTCCGCGTAGTCATGGGATTCCTCAGCCTGTGTGCGACAAGCTGCCAGCCTGCCGCTGACTCATTCAGATCGGTTTCGGCAGCCGCCGACAAGCTGGCAGCCTGTCGAGCTTCACACCGCGAATGGTGAAATAAATCGCTGCCACTGCCCTCCCGGAGCAAGGCTTGTGCCTGCCCTGTGCGGACGGCGTGATCCGGCAATCTTCCCACCAGGGATCAGTCGCGCAATTCAGGCTGGGGATAATCGCTCAGATGGCTGAGAAAAGTTCGCATTCAGCGCGCTGCTTCGGGGCGATAAACTGAAACTATCGGCAGGCCGGTCAGGTCGCGCAATCTGGCTTCGATCTCTTCGGCCTGGGTGTGGTCCAGCACTCTCAGCCGGGCAGCGTTTTCAACCACCGGCGCATGATTGCCGCGCGTGCCGAGCGACCATTCACGCGGCACCGGACGCAGCGGCGTGTTGAGCTGCACTTCATCAGGCCGGATTTCATTGAGCAGTGCGGCGAGCGATTCAATTTCTCTGCTGTTCATCGGCATCAGCATCGTCTGCACGGCCAGCCAGCCCTGATATTCAGCGCGCAGCTTTTTGATGCCTTCAACCACGCTGGCCAGTGTGACGCCTTCAACCGGACGGTTGACGATGCTGAACAGGCGTTCGTCAGCCGCATCGAGCTTGCAGAAAACCCGGTCGGCGGCGCGGAGGTCGCGCCGCACCCCGGCGGCATTCAAGGTGGTGGCGTTGGGCAGCACAAACACGGGCTGGCCGGTCCGTCCGCAGGCCCAGGCGGTCCAGAAGTAGAAGGCGACCAGAAGACGCTGCCGCTGG
>CAYWDW010000219.1:0-8034 GCA_964457105.1 uncultured Heliobacteriaceae bacterium | reverse complement strand
CTTCATTCAATGTCATTGCCTTTGCCGGGCGAGGGCCATTTCAACTTTGACTTCGTACACCCACCATCAGGCTCAGCCTTGAGGCAATCCGCCGCGATGCTTTAGACTGAGGATGTCCTTTCAATCCGGCACATCATAACGCGAAAGGAAAACATCGCGATGTCACAACCACTGACTGCTGAACCCATCGAGGTGGATGTTGATGACCTCGTGACTGAGGACGATGCTCCTTTGGTCAACTGGTTTTCTGAAAAGCAGCAGCGACTGCTGACCGAGCCGCTTTACAGTTCATGGCGCGGCCCGCTCAGCGAGACAGGCGCTCCGCGCAGTTTCGTCGCTGCCGCCAATGTCGGTCTCTTTTTCGCCCGCAACAAACCGCCGCTTGTGCCGGATGTCTTTCTCAGCCTCGATGTCGAAATTCCTGAAAACTGGCACGAGAAACGTCATCGCTCATACTTCTTCTGGGAATTCGGGAAAGCGCCCGAAGTCGTCATCGAAATCGTTTCCAACCGGGAAGGCGGCGAGGATACAAACAAGCTGCGCGAGTATGGGCGGATTGCCGTTGGGTATTACGTTATCTTCGATCCGCTGCGACAACTGAGCGAGGAACTGTTGCGCGTTTACGAACTGACCTTCCGGCGCTATCGTCCGCGCCCTGATTTCAGGCTGCCGGAACTCGACCTCAGTCTGACGCTCTGGGATGGAGTTTACGAAGACAAACCCGGAGAATGGCTGCGCTGGTGCGACGCTGCAGGCAAGCTGGTTCCAACCGGCGCCGAACGCGCCGAGCGCGCCGAGGAACGTGCTGTCACGGCAGAAGAGCGCGCAGCGCGACTGGCGGCGAAGCTGCGCGAACTTGGCGCTGATCCCGATCAGGTCTGAATCAGACGCGGCTGTCCGCTACACCTTCGGATAATCCCACGAGCCGCGATATTTGCGGCTCAGATGTTTGTTCGCTTCCGCATCGCCGACGATGATTTCCTTCTTTCCATCCCACTCAATGCTGCGCCCGATTTTGTACGAGAGCATGCCGAGCAGGCTGACGCTGGTTGAATAGTGAATCTGTTCGATGTCGCTCACGGGGTTGCGATTGTTTCTGATCGCGGCGAGAAAATCGGCCCACAGCTCTTTGATGTTCTGTCCATCCGGCTGGTGCAGTTGCGCGTCCTGATGAATCACTTCGCCCTTCGGGTTCGCCGGATAAAATGTCCAGCCGTCAACCCAGCCCATGTGAAACGTGCCGTTCGTGCCGTAAAAATAACAACCGACCGCCTGCTGCGGATGAGTCTTTTCGGCGTGGTTGGCGGCGAACTGCCGATGCTCCCAACTGACCGTGAACTGCTCGAATTCATAGACCGCGACCTGATGATCGGGCGCGTCAGTGGTCTGCGCTTCCCTGGTGTTGACCGCCTGGCCTTTGATCGGGCGACCGCCGGTCGAGAAAATTTTGCGCGGATATTTTTCACCCGTGATCCACAGAATCTGATCCATCCAGTGAATGCCCCAGTCGCCGAGCGTGCCGTTGGCGTAATCGAGAAAGTTGCGGAAGCCTTTCGGGTGAATCTTTTTATTGAATGATCGCAGCGGCGCAGGCCCGCACCACATCTCCCAGTCCAGACCTTTCGGCGGCTCGGTGTTTTTCTCCGGCTGTTCCGGCCCGCCGCCGTAATGCACAAAAGCGCGCACCATGCCGATTTTGCCGAGCCTGCCTGATTGAATGAATTCGCGGCCCGACAGATTGTGCGGCGAAACGCGACGATGCGTGCCGACCTGCACGACTTTGCCGGTTGCCCGCGCGGCATTGACCATCGCGCGCCCTTCACGAATCGTGTGGCCGATGGGCTTTTCAACGTAAACGTGCGCGCCTGCGTTGACCGCCGCAATCATCATCAGCGCATGCCAGTGATCGGGCGTGCCGACAATCACGATTTCAGGTTTCTCCTGCTGCAACAGTTCGCGGTAATCGCGGTAAAGTTTCGGCTGATCGCCCGACAGCTTCTGCACTTCAGCGACTGCGGGGTGCAACTGATTTTCGTCCACGTCGCACATTGCCACGACCTTTGACTGCCCGGCGGCCATCGCTTCGCGCAGGATGTTCATCCCCCACCAGCCCGTGCCGATCAGCGCCGTGCGATATTTCGACGGCTGCGCGTTGAGAATCGGAACCCCATAATCCAGGCCGACGGCGAGCGACGACGCAGCAGTTGTGCTGATGAATGTTCGGCGATTCATTGTCCGGCTGATCTCCTTTGTGTTTTCACATCGGAAACATTTCACTGAGTTCACCCGGCGAAGGCTGACGCCCGTACTGGCACAGTTCAAAGGCTTCGGCGAATCTGATCGCGCGGCCCTGCTCTTCGCCGTACCGCGCCACGAGCAGCGCGCGGTATTTGTCGGCAACTTCGACATCGCGGTCTCTGAGCCAGTCGTGAATGAACTGTCGGCGCGCTTCATCGCCTTCAGGCACGCCCGGCAGGTAACGCCCCGCCCACGAATCACGATCAGCAAACTGCGACGGCATCGAGTAAATGCATTCGGACTTTGTCGCCGACACGTCATCAATCCCGACCACGATGGCCGGATCGAAGGGATACGGTTTCTGAAACTGATCGGAGTAATAAAGAATGACCGGATTGCGCGGACACGGCGGCGTGTGCGTTTCAAAAAACGGCGCGGCCACCAGCACCGCCGCGTCTTCGACCAGCACGCCCGTGTAGCGATGATCGGGATGATAATCACAAGTCCGCGGACACAGCACAATGTCGGCCTGCCACGCGCGAATCAGCCGCGCAATCGTCCGGCGGTTTTCGAGCGTCGGCAGCAGTTCGCCATCGTGAATATCCAGAACTTCGGTTTCGATGCCGAGGATTTCCGCGCACCGCTCGACTTCAGCCCGGCGCGTGAGCGCGAGCGGCCCGCCTGCCACCGCAAAATGCCCGACATCGCCGTTGGTCGTGGCGACAAACTTTACCCTGTGCCCGGCAGCGGCCCACTTCGCCGCCACTCCGGCGGCCTTGAGTTCACAGTCATCAGGATGCGCGCCAAAAGCAATAATGTTTAGTTTCATAGGTTCAGTGATGAGTGTCAGGTCTGGATGCAACGAAACACGGCTGAAACGGAGGCAGCAGATTCAGACGGATGATCCGTGCTGATCCGTCGCATCTGTCTCAGCCGTGTTCCATTTTGAGTTTCACTTACAGACTATCCTGTGTCAGCCAGGAACAAGTCGTCAGGGTTTTCATATCGGCAGTCCGAAACTCTGACGAATGAGCCGACGAACGTTTCGGCAGCGATGCAAAGCATCCTTTGCATCAGGCTTTGTAGCGATAATGCCGGGGTAACGATAGGCGACAGCGAAGTTGCTCAGAATGTTCAGGTCAGTTGCCAGCGCCTGCCAGTTCGGCTCGAATGGCAACACCAGCATCAGCAGCGCATAAAGATTATGGGTGCGCGGGATCGCCTGTCCGGCCTCTTCGAGTCGGGCTTTCAAATATTTCTCTGCACACTGCTGCGCGTGAAAGCAGACGGCATCGTAATTCGACTGTTTGCGCGCCCGGTATGACAATTGTGCAGTCAGAAAATCACCTTCAGCCTTGTCAACCCACTCAATCGTGCTCTGCTTCATAGGTCACTTTCCCACGCTCAACGATCTCCTGCATCAATCCGTCCTGCATAGCCAGCCGTTCCTGCACCTCTTCAGGTGAACGAACAAGCAGATCAACGGCCATCGGAGGATTGAGTTTTGAAATGATGCGCGCTGCCTGCTGGAGCGGACTGCCCTGATAAGGCATCACCACCAGCAGGTCAACGTCTGAAAACGGCCCCGGTCGGCCCCAGGCATGTGACCCGAACAAAATAATGCGCTCCGGGCTGAACTCCCGCACAATCTGTTCACAGAACTGGCGAATCTGCTTTCTGGTAATCATCGCTGCGGCCCTCACACATTATCCTTTGTCAGCACATTGTCCACGAGCCGCCAGATGCCTCTGGTGTTTTCATTGCGCAATTCAACGGGCAATGCTTCCGGCGGGAAGTTCTGATACGACACCGGACGCGCGAAGCGCTTGATCGCATAAGTCCCAACCGAGGTCGAACGCGCATCGGTCGTCGCCGGATACGGGCCGCCGTGCGTCATCGCGGGGCAGACTTCGACGCCGGTCGGAAAACCGTTGAAAACCAGGCGTCCGGCTCTGGTTTCGAGAATTGAAATCAGCCCGGCGTATTGCTGCAAATCTTCGGGCGTGGCGTGAATCGTCGCGGTCAGCGAGCCGTGCAGGCTGCGAGCGATTTCTTCAAGCTGCGCGCGCGTGCCGCAATTGACGACGAGCGTTGACGGGCCGAAGACTTCTTCGCTCAGTTGCGGGCTGGCCAGAAATGTTGTGGCATCGGTCGCAAAGACTGTGGCCTGCGACTGAGTCTTTGCCGCTTCGGGCGCAGTGGCGGCGCGCTGTGTGGCCACGCCTGCGGTTTCAGCAAAGCGGCTGACGCCCGTTTCATAACTTTGCAGAATGCCCGGATGCAGCATCGTGGTCGGCGGCACAGCGGCGAACATCTGATTGAGCCTGCCAATCAGTTGATTCATTCCCGCATCAGCCATTCCGAAGACCAGCCCTGGACAGGTGCAGAACTGACCCGCGCCAAGCGTGACTGAATTCTTCAACCCTTCGGCAAAAGCTTCGCCGCGTGATTGCAACGCGCCAGGCAGCACGAAGACCGGATTGACGCTGCCCATTTCGGCATAAACCGGAATCGGTTCAGGCCGCGCTGCCGCCGCATCGAACAACGCGCGACCGCCGCGCAGCGAACCGGTAAATCCGACCGCCTTGATCGCCGGATGTTTGACGAGCGTCTGTCCGACTTCGACGCTGCCGCCGTGAACCATCGAAAAAACGCCTTCAGGCATCCCGGTTTCATTGGCGGCTTTGATGATCGCGCGCGCGACCATTTCAGAAACGCCGGGATGCGCGGGATGCGCTTTGACGACGACCGGGCACCCGGCAGCAAGCGCCGAAGCCGTGTCGCCACCCGCGACTGAATAGGCCAGGGGGAAATTGCTCGCGCCAAAAACGGCGACCGGGCCGAGCGCGATCAGCATCCGCCGCAGATCAGGTTTCGGCAGCGGCTGACGATCAGGCAGCGCGCGGTCAATCGTCGCTTCGACCCACGAACCTTCGCGGATTTCCGCCGCAAACAGCCGCAACTGATTCATCGTGCGCCCGCGTTCGCCGGTCAACCGGTCATACGCCAGGCCGGTTTCAGCCTGCGCGCGATGAATCAGTTCATCGCCCTGCGCGAGCAGTTCATCCGCGATGCGTTCAAGAAACGCGGCGCGCCGGTCACTGCTCAGGCGGCGATAAGGATCAAACGCCTGCGCCGCGAGTTCGCACGCGCGGTTGATTTCGTCAGTTGTCGCTTCGTGAAAGACGGGATCAAGTGCGCGGCCAGCCGCCGGGTCAAAGGCCTGGAAGGTTTGAGAATCTGATGATGAAGCTGAATTGCCAATAATGTGTTTGCCGTGTAGTTCCATAGTGGTGTCCGTGGTCCGTAGTCAGTTGTCAGTTGTTGCCTGTGATAATGAACAGGATCAAAAGTCCGAAAACAAATTACAACTGACCACCAACAACTGACAACTGACCACGGACCACGGACCATTACCACGCAATCTGCGCCGGAAAATATTCAGCGACCAGTTCCTGATAGAACGGCCTTAGTTCCTCGACATTCGGCTGCACGACTGACTTGGTGTAAAGGTCGTAGGGATTGAAGGCGCGCACCCATTTGAGCATCTCCTCGTCCTGCTCGTTCATCAGGTGCGTGTATTCGTTCTCGCGGTGAACGACGTAAGCCGAATGATAGCGAATCATCCACAAGGCTTCCTGCGGCAGATAATTTTTGACGACGTGATACAGGTATTCATCGTGGCCCCAGGTGAAATGCACGTTGTCAATCCCGCAGCCCGGCTCATAAATTCCGCAGGGCGTGTTGAGCTGCGGATTGTGACTGTCAGGGTTGTCAGCAAAAAGTTCCGGGTAAACGATCTTGTCTGAAAACGCGCAGCCAACCGGGTTCGTGTCACCGACCACGGCCCACTGCGGCTCACCAAACAGGCACAGCACCTTGCCGAGGTCGTGAATCAGTCCGGCCAGAATAAACCAGCGCGGGTGCCCGTCACGACGAATGGCTTCGGCGGTTTGCAGCGCGTGCACAATCTGCGGCAGCGCCAGATCAGGGTCGCTGTCATCAACGACCTGGTTGAGTTGTTCCATCGCTTCCCAGACGCTCATTTCGGCCTTGCCGAGCGGCGTGTATTCGGCCTTTTTGGCCAGCACGAAATCAAGCGTCTGCTGTGTGTGATGCTGACGGTAAAGTTCTCGAACGCAGGCGCGCGATTCGGCGGCGTAATCGCGGAACTGATCGGGTGACTTCGCTTCGCCAATCAGCGAAGCCGGAATCTGCGCGACACTCGTGAAGGTTTCTGAACTGACTGAATGAGACATGGCCATACTCCTTTGGATCAGGGCTGTAATGAATCGGGTGCTGGTCAAACCAGGGCGAATCATACTGCCGCGCTATAAAGGAGACAAGGAAGCGAAGATCAATTCTCACCTCGAACAGGCGAACAGTTCTTCAGTTCGGCGTCGGCCTGAATCAATCAGCTCCTGCAAATCGCGCTGCCGGTAAATCACCGTGCCCCTGCCGAGCGTATCCGGCGTGAGCATCGCCATCGGGAGCTGCGGAAACTGCTGTCGCAATCTTTCGACTCTGGCCGCGTTTTCAGCCCGCGCCGGTGCGTGACCGGAAACATCAACGATCAGCGCCTGCTGCGGCGCAAAGGGCGGCGCGAATAATTTGTCAACCGGCAAACAATTCACCACGCCACCATCCACCAGCCGCAGCACGCGCCCGGCAATTTCACACCGCCGCGACGGAAAAAATCCGGGAATCGCCGCCGACCCGCGCGCCGCATCTTCCAGCGGAAAGTCAGAGTCAGGATAGTGAAAGAAAATTTCTTCGCGCCGGTTGAGGTCATAGCAGACCACGCCGAGCCGCTCAACGCCGTGATGCAGCGTGCGCCCCGAAGCCTGCGACAACAACTCAAGGTATTCAGGAATGATTCCGGCGCGATGAATAAACCGCTGCCTGACGCTTTCAGGCGCGCGCCGCAGCCACGCCCACGCCAGCAGATGCCGCGAAGTCATATGCAGCCCCAGCCGTCGCAGGTCATCGAGGCTCAACCCGACAGCCGCATAAAACGAGGCGATGATTGCGCCCGCGCTCGTGCCGATGATTTCAGAAACGTGAAAGCCGCGCTCAGCAAGCGCCTCCAGCACGCCGACGTGAGCAAACCCGCGCACGCCTCCCGCGCCGAGAACCAGGCTGAGCGGTTTGTCATGATTGAGTTGAAGCAAGGTGATGGCGACAGGCAGGGGTTGAGAAGAAACGGCTAAATATGCGGCTCCCAGATTTCGCTCAGTTCCAGCGTGAAGCCCGGCAATTCCGGTTCGCCTGAAATCTGATGTGCATTCTCGACAACTTCGACTTCCGCGCCGGGGCGGTATACATAAACGCGCCTGCAGGCAGGCTCAATCAGCCAGCCAAGACGCGCGCCGCTCGAAATGTATTCCTGCATCTTCGCCTGGACATCCGTCAGATCGTCTGTCGGTGACAGCAGTTCGATCACAAAATCAGGGCACAGCGGCAGAAACTTTCGCTTCTGTTCCGGCGTCAGTTGCGCCAGCCGTTCGCGCCTGACCCAGGCCGCATCCGGCGAACGATCCGCCCCGCCAGGCAACTTGTAGCCGGTTGAGGAATCAGTCGAGACGCCTGAATTATCATCCTTCGCCCAGTTTCCAAACTGACGATTGATTTCCTGATTGCGACAGCCTGTTTCCCAGCCGGTTGGTGGCATCACGATGATGTCTCCTTCAGTCGTGCGCTCGAAACGCAGATCGCGGTTGAGCTGGCAGAGTTCAAAGAACTGCTCATCAGTCATTTCAATTGCCGGGCGCAGCCGGATGGTCAGCGGCGTTTCGC
>CAYWDW010000218.1:4529-8072 GCA_964457105.1 uncultured Heliobacteriaceae bacterium | reverse complement strand
CGATTTCAGGGGCGATTATCAGTTCTACAATCTGCGGAATCATCTCAAACGCGCCTTCCCGGAATATGAGATGAAGAAGCTCGACCTCAGTCATCCGATCTTCAACTGCTTCTTTTCGATCAAGACGCTCAATGTGCCGCCGATGTATGGCGGCGCCTACTCCGGTCAGCGGGTCGGGCAGCCGGAATTCTGGGGGCTTGAAGACAGCACCGGACGGCTGATGATGGTGATTGATTACAATTACGACGTCAGCGATTTCTGGCAATGGTCGGATGATCCCTTTGCGCCGATTGAAGAGACCAACGAATCGTACAAATTCGGCGTGAATTACATTATGTATGCGCTGACACACTAACACTGCTGGAAGTCGGTAGTCGGAATTCGGAAGTCGGAAGGAAGAGAAGCCGCAGTCTCGCTGCCATCTGTCATCTGCCATCTCGCTTTCAGTTTCCGACTGCCGAATTCCGACTTCCGAATTCCAGACCTTCAGGGAGATTACATGGCAATTGACACACAGGCTTACCGGGATGAAGAGCTGCTTGACAAGCTGTCGGATGCGCGCGACCGGCTGCTGCGTGAAATCCGCAAGGCCATCATTGGGCAGGATGAAGTCGTCGAACAGGTGCTGATTGCGCTCTTCGCGGGCGGTCACGTCATCCTGACCGGCGTTCCCGGACTGGCCAAAACCCTGCTCGTGCGCACCGCGGCGAGCGTGCTGGACCTCTCATTCAAACGCATTCAGTTCACGCCCGACCTGATGCCCGCCGACATCACCGGGACTGAAATCATCGAGGAAGACCGCACGACCGGTCATCGCAAACTGCAATTCATTCGCGGCCCGGTTTTTGCCAACATCATTCTGGCCGACGAAATCAACCGCACGCCGCCCAAGACGCAGGCCGCGCTGCTCGAAGCCATGCAGGAAGGCAACGTCACCGTGCAGGGACAAACCTGGCCGCTGCCGAAACCGTTCTTTGTGCTGGCCACGCAGAACCCGATTGAAATGGAAGGCACCTACCCGCTGCCCGAAGCTCAGCTTGATCGTTTCATGTTCAATGTGCATATCGGCTACCTGCCCGAAGAGGACGAGGTCGCCGTCGTCAGGGCCACGACCGCGCCGCAGAATCTGAACTTTGAGCGCCTGATGTCAGCCGATGAGATTCTGGCCTTTCAGCGCCTGGTGCGAAAGGTTCACGCGGCTGACCCGGTGACGCGCTACGCCGTCAGCCTGGCGGGTTCGAGCCGGCCTGGCACGCCCAAAGCGCCGGACTTCGTGAATAAATATGTGACGTGGGGCGCGTCGTTGCGCGCTTCGCAGTTTCTGATTCTGGCGGGCAAGGCCCGTGCTATTCTGAGCGGGCGGTACAACGTCTCGTGCGAAGACGTGCGTTTCGCCGCCGCCCCCGTGCTGCGCCACCGCATCCTGCTCAACTTCCAGGCCGAATCCGAAAAAGTTGATTCCGACCAGGTCATCAGACGACTGGTTGACGCAGTGCCGGAGCCGAAATCCGGTCTTGAATAATGATGAAGGATGAAGACATAGACACTTCTGACATTCCGCCCCTCGGCAGGGAGTTCTTTGCCAGCGCCAGGCTGCGGGTTCCGGTCAGAAAAATTTCAGTCACCTTCAGCATCGACGAGGAAATTCTGGAGTGGTTCAAGTCACAGGGCGAGGATTATGAAAGTCGTGTTAACGCCGCCCTGCGAATCTATGCGCAGGCACATCAGGAGCAGGTGCGCTGATCAAACAGACTTTTCAACCCCCTGCCCCCATCAGGACTCGACACATGAATTACTGTCCACAATGCGGCACCGGCAATTTCGAGGGCACGCGCTTCTGCACCAAATGCGGCGCGAGCCTGACGGCCACCGTCGCGGTTGAGCATTCAGCCAAAGCAGAAGCTGCGGACCCGCTGCTCGGTCGCACGATTGAGGGCAAATACCGCTTTGACGCCAGGCTCGGCGCGGGCGGGATGGGCGCGGTTTACAAGGCGACGCGCCTGCTGATTGGCGACATCGTGGCGGTCAAGGTGCTGCATCCTGAAATGATGTCCCTCGCGCAGGCGGGCGAGCGATTTCGCCGCGAAGCGCAGGCGGCAGCGCGCCTCAAGCATCCGAATGCGGTGGCGATTTACGATTTCGGGGTCACCGGCGACGGGCTGCTCTATCTGATTATGGAACTGGCCGAAGGTCAGAGCCTGCGCGATCTGATCTATCAGAAAGGCGCGATGCCACCGGCGACGGCGCTTGAAATCATGCGCCAGGCCTGCGGCGCGCTTGAAGAAGCGCACCGTCAGCAGATCGTCCACCGCGACATCAAGCCCGACAACATGATGATCAAACAGACGGCTGCCGGGCCGCAGGTGAAGGTGCTTGATTTCGGCATCGCCAAGCTGCGCGACCTGACCGGCACCGATTCGCTGACGCAGACGGGCAGCGTCATCGGCACGCCGCATTACATGTCGCCTGAACAGTGCCTCGGCGAAGAACTCGACGGGCGGTCAGACATCTACAGCCTCGGCGTCGTGCTGTACGAAATGCTGTCGGGTGTCGCGCCCTTCAACGGCAACACTTCGCGCGAAATTATTTCCAAACAGATTTCAGCCGCGCCGGCGCCGATTCGTTCTATCAAGCCTGAACTGCCGCCTGCCATCGAGGATGTCATCAAGCAGGTGCTGGCCAAGGATCGTGAAGACCGCCCGCAGACAGCCGTCGTGCTGGCGCGCATGATTGAAAACGCGCTGAAGCTGAGCGCGGAAACCCGCACGCCGCCACAGGCGACCGTGCGCGTGACGCCGCCTGAAAACTCGCTGCCGCGTCCCGTGAGTCAGCCGTCACCGCCGCCTTTCAGTCCGCCGGGCAACCCGCAACGTCCGCCGAGTGGCCCGCAACGTCCGCCGAGCGGCTCGCAGGCCGGCCAGCATTATCAGCCGTCAGTGATGCCGCCCAACAGCGGTTCCTATCAGGGCGGCTATGCGCCTCCGCCACCAGCGAAAAAGCGCGGCTGGTTTCTGCCGTTTTTCGTCGGCGGCGTGCTGATGTTCATCGTCATCTTTATTCTGCTGATGATCATCGGGCTGATGGCTGAGGACAATCAGAACCAGAATCAGCCGGCGCCATCAAACACACCGGCGCCGGTGCTGGCTTCATCGCCTTCCATCAGGGACACGGTGAACCAGGCCACCCAGGATCAGCCGCAGTCGGCGCCGGTTCAGCCGGAAGCCGCAGCGCCCGTGCAGGTCGTCGCTTCGGCCTCATCAACGCGCGCGCCTTATCGCGGCATCAGCTATGCGCCCGATCAGGCGCTGGACAGCAGCCTGCTGACCGCGTGGATCGAAGGCGCGCACGGCCCCGGCATCGGTGAATGGCTGCAATTCGATTTCAATCACGCTGTCAAATTGCGGCGCATTCTGATTGCGCCCGGATATTTCAAGAGCGCCGAAGCGTGGACCAAAAACAACCGGCTGGCCATCGCGGTCATTCAGTTTTCCGACGGCAGTTCGCGGCAACACCGGTTCAGCGACGAGATGCGGGAACAGGCGA
>CAYWDW010000218.1:0-4519 GCA_964457105.1 uncultured Heliobacteriaceae bacterium | reverse complement strand
TTGACGTTGAAGGCACCACCACGACGCTGGTGCGCATCGGCATCAGCGAAATTTATCAGGGCACGACCGACTTTGAAGACACCGCCATTTCGCAGGTGGCTTTTGAATTCGACCGGTAACCATTTTGTGAGGTAACACGCATCGTGTGGCGCAAACCGCAGCAACAGTCAGCCGCAGCACCGGACGGTCAGGCTTCGCAATCCGCCGTCACCCCGACCCGTTTGCTCCCGCCCGAAGTGCTGGCCAGCATCAGTTCGCTGGAACTGCTCGCCCGCACGGTGGTCGAAGGATTTATTGCCGGCCTGCACCGCTCACCCTTCACCGGCTTTTCAACTGAATTTGCCGAATACCGCCAGTACCTGCCCGGCGATGATTTACGCTATCTGGACTGGAAGCTGCTCGGACGCACGGATCGTTACTACATCAAAAAATATCGCGCCGACACCAACACGCAATGTCACGTGCTGGTGGACGCGAGCGCTTCGATGCGTTACGCGAGCGGCCCCGTGACCAAGATGCAGTACGCGCAGTTTCTGGCTTCGGCAGTGTCGTATCTGGCCAGCAAACAGCAGGACTCAGTCGGCCTGATCGCCTTTGATGAAAAGGTGCGCGCCCACGTCCCCGCGCGCAGCCGCACCGGGCAGATGCAGACGATTTTCGGTCATCTCGCACAGCTCGAACCGGGCCGCGAAACCCGCCTGGCGCCAATGCTCGACGCGGTGGCCGAAATCCTGACGCGGCGCGGCATCATCATTGTCATCTCGGATTTTTACGACGAACCCGAAGCGATCCTGCGCGCGTTGCAGCACCTGCGGTTCAAGGGCAATGACGTGATTGCCTTTCACATACTCGATAAAAACGAACTGACGTTTGAGTTCAATGAACCGGTGCTGCTCGAAGACCTCGAGACAACCGAGCAGATGCACGTCCTGCCGGACCTGCTGGCTGAAGGCTATCGCGCCACGATCAACGCGCACATCGCAAAGTTGCGTGAAGGCGCGACGGCGGGCCGGATTGATTACGAACTATTGACGACCGACAAGCCGCTCGATTACGCGCTGTTTTCATTTCTGGCGCGGCGTGCGCGGCAATGACGATGATTTCAATTCGCCACGAACAAGCCAGTGACACTGCGGCCATTCGCCGGGTCAATGACCTGGCCTTCGGGCAGCGGGCCGAAGGCGATCTGATTGACCGGCTGCGCGCGGCAGGCAAAGTCGTCCTGTCGCTGGTCGCAGTTGAGGGCGATCAGGTTGTCGGGCATCTGCTTTTCAGCCCGGTCACGATTGAATGCGAAACTGAAAACATCGCGGCCCTCGGCCTTGCCCCGGTGGCCGTGCAGCCTGAACATCAGCGTCGCGGCATCGGTTCGCAGCTTGTCCGCGCCGGACTTGATGAATGCCGCCGTGCCGGTCACAAATGCGTCGTGGTGCTGGGCCATCCCGAATATTACCCGCGCTTCGGCTTCATCCCGGCCAGTCGTTATGGCGTCAGCAACGAATACAACGTGGCAGACGAAAAATTCATGCTGATCGAATTACAGGCCGGATCGTTGCCGCGCCGAAAAGGTGTCGCAAAGTATCAGCCCGAATTCAGCGAGCTGTGACAGGCAGAATAAGACTTCCTCCGTCGTCAGCCCCGAAGGGGCAACGGATAACCGGTTAGTGCCCCGCGAAGCAAGTGGGGCGATGAGTTCTCCGTCGTCAGCTCCGAAGGTGTTGGCAACGAAGCGCGGACGACGATTCAGGTGTGCGGTGGTTCCTCCGTCATCAGCCCCGAAGGGGCAACGGATAACAGCCAGGGGTGCAGCCCCTGGGAAGAGTGACGCCGAACAGTTCAGCCCTGAAAGGGCGCAGGAAAAAGGAGGCCGGATGCCTCAGTCATTATCTTCAATTCTGATTCATCTGGTCTTCAGTACGAAGAACCGCGAACCGTTCATCACTGACGCCATTGAAGCTGAATTGCACAGATACCTCGGCGGCATCTTTCGTGATTGTAAATGTCCTTCACTGCTGATCGGCGGCGACCGGGATCACGTTCACATCCTCTTTGCATTGTCGCGCACCCGCACCGTTGCCGATCTGGTGGAAGAGATCAAAAGCTCTTCGTCTAAATGGATCAAGACGAAGGGGGAAGAGTTTCGGGAGTTCAAATGGCAGGCCGGTTACGGCGCGTTTTCCATCGGGCAATCGAATGTTCCGGCGTTGAAACAGTACATCAGTAATCAGAAGGCGCATCATCGCGGTGCTGGATTTCAGGATGAGTTTCGTTCGTTGTGCCGGAAATACGAAGTTGAAATTGATGAACGGTATGTGTGGGATTGAACGGCGCGATGATTTTTTTACTTCGCCCTTTCAGGGCTGGCGCTATTGGCCGTGACTTTTCCAGGGGCGATACCCCTGGCTGTTATACCCCGCTCCTTTGGAGCTGAAGAAAGCTGGCTGTGATCCCTGGCTCTTTTGGAGCTGAAGAAAGATAGAAGATGTCGTTTCTCAATCCATTATTCCTGCTTGGTCTGGCGGCGGTCGTCGCGCCGATCATTGTGCATCTGGTGCGGCGGACGAATGCGCGCAAGGTCGAATTCGCTTCGCTGATGTTTGTGCGGCGGATTCCGCAGCGCACCATTCGGCGCAGGCGGCTGCACAATCTGCTGTTGCTGCTGATGCGGTGCCTCGCGCTGCTGCTGCTCGTGCTGGCGTTTGCGCGGCCCTATTTCAGCAGCGCGGGCGCGGATCTCGGCCAGAACAACCGGGCCACGGTGGTGCTGCTGGATGATTCATTCAGCATGCGTTACGGCAACCGCTTCGAGCAGGCGAAGGCGCGCGCGAAGGCGATCATCAACGAAGCGCGCGGCGACCGGATTGCCCTGGTCACTTTCGGCAATGGTTACGACATTGCCAGCCGCTTCACGACCGAAACGGCGAAACTGCTGTCGCTGGTTGACAGCGCGCAACCCGGCCTCGGCGGCACTGATTACACGCAGGCGTTGCGCGGCGCTGAAGGGTTGCTCAGGGAAGCCGGCACCAAAGAGCGTCGCATTGTGCTGATTTCTGATTTTCAGGCTGCCGGATGGAATCAGGCAGCCGCGGCGTTTCGCCTGGGCCAGGATGTCAAACTGCTGACGCAGGATGTCGGCGAAAGCGATGCGGCCAATCTGGCCGTCACCGAAATCAGCGCGCAGCCGGTGCTTTATCAGCAGAAATATACTGACAAGCTGGCCGCCCGCATTGCCAATTACAGCGACCAGGCGCGCAACGGCGTGCGCATTGAATTTCAGCTCAACGATCACACGGTTGAGAAACGCGAAATCAGCATTCCCGCGCGCGACGCGACGCTGGTTGAATTCACCGACTTCAATTTGTCGGACGGCGTCAATCGCGGCGTAATTCTGATTGATGACAACGCTGACCGGCTGACGGTTGACAACAAATTCAACTTCACGCTGCGCCGCGAAAATCAGGCGAAGGCGCTGGTCATCGAATCAGCCGTGCGCGGTCGCAGCGAAAGCCTGTATTTGCAGGACGCGCTGACGACGGGCGACAACCTGCCCTTTACGCTCCAGGTCAAAACCGCCGGCTCGGTCAATCCCGGCGAACTCAGCGATTACCGCGTCATCATCGTCAACGATGCCGGTGAAATCAGCAGCGCGCTGGCCGATGGCCTGAAGAAATTTGCTGAAACGGGCGGCGGCATCGTGATTGCCGCCGGTCGGCATACTGAAGCCGAGGCGTTCAATCAGGCGTTCAAGGACCTTGCGCCCGCGACGCTGGGCGAAGCGGTTGAGGATCGCGCCAGTCCGGTGTCACTGAGCGAAATCAAAACCGATCATCCGATCTTTGAAATCTTCAGGCGAAGCGGACGGCTCTCGGTGGCGCGCGTGTACGGCTGGCATCGGTCGCAGCCGAAAGAGAAATCATCCGTGCTGGCGCGCTTTGAAGACGGCAGCCCGGCCCTGATCGAAGGTTCGTTCGGCAACGGCAAAGTGCTGTTGTTCACGTCAACGCTGGACGCCGGCTGGAACGACCTGCCGCTGACGCCGACCTACCTGCCGCTCGTCAGGCAGATGGTGCGTCACCTCGGAGAACGCGAAGCCAGCGCCTGGCGCCTGCTCGGACAGCCCTTCACCGTTCCGGCGGCAAAGGACGGCAGCCTGCCCGCAGTTGACGCGCCGAGCGGCGGGCGCATCACCGAACGACTGCAAACCGCCAGCGGCGACCTGATCGTGAAAGCGCAGGAACCCGGCTTTTACAAGCTTCGTTATCCTGATCGTTCAGACTTTGCCGCCGTGGATGTGGACGGAAAGGAATCGGATTTATCGAAGCTCGACCTGGCCGCCTTCACTTCGGCAGTCACGGGCGCAGACGCGCCGGGCACGCAGGCCGCCAGCACAAACAACGCCGGGCCGGACAAGGAAGAGCTTGAATCGCGCCAGCGCGTGTGGTGGTCCCTGCTGATCGCTTCGCTCGCCCTGTTTGTGACCGAAGCGATTCTGGCGCGACGCACGAAGATGGCGCGGGTG
>CAYWDW010000217.1:0-8073 GCA_964457105.1 uncultured Heliobacteriaceae bacterium | reverse complement strand
CCCCCCCCCCACCCCCCCCCCCCCCCCCCCCCCCCCCCCCCCCCCCCCCCCCCCGCCACTGCTCCAGTGCATCTGCTGAAGCGCTTGCTCAGTCTGATCGTTTGATCGTGCGCCACACGCGCCAGGCTTGTGATTTCAGGAGGTCGCGCATTGGTGAACGGCCATACGGCGCGGGGTTCATTCCGGCGCGGCGCAGGGCTGAGTTGACCTGCGACACCCGCACGCGGCGTTCGCTCGCCGGGGTGCGAAAGGTGATGCTGAATGAAACCGAAACCTCGTTGCCGTTGCGGACCCAGTGCGGCGCGGCGACAGGGAAGTGCAGCCCCACGCCCGGCTGCAGATTGAAGACGGTGGCACGAGCCTCGTATTCATCCCGGAATTCAATGCGCGTGCGATGACGCGCCAGGTAATCTTCAATGTCTGCCTCGGTGATCACTGTGCGGTCGGCTGATTCCCATTGATGCACCTCCTTGCTGCCGCGAATCTGGAGCAGAAAGTTGTATTCCGGGTCAACGTGATAAGGCGTAATCGCGTGCGGCGAAGTGATGAAGATGAAACTTTCGCGGCGGCACATGCCCGGATCAAGCTCTTCGGTCAGCGCCTGCACTTCGTCAAGACAGGCATCCATCAGCTCACGATAAGCCGGATCGCGCTCGACGAATTTCAGCACCATCCACGAATGACAATCCTCGATCTGCCGGATGGTTTCCTCGATTGACAGCCCGTTGTGTGCGCCGCGATAGAGGCCCGTTTCGACCGAAACTCTGCCTGAGTTGTAGCGCACATCTTCAGTCGGCAGCCGGCGCGCGAGTTCAAGCAGGCGCGGCAATTCAAACAGCGGATGATCGGCCAGACGATGACCCGTCAGAAAACCGCGCCGGTTGAAATTGCGCCGCAGCGTTTCGGCATTCAGGTCCAGCAGCCTGCCGGTGCGGGGCCGGGGTGCATCGCCGGTTCTGCCGGTCAGTGATTCCGCCGTCAGTGTTGGTGCGCTCATTGGTCTTCTCCTGCGGGTGGCGCTGCGCTCTGGTGTCCGGGCAGCGCGCGCCTGCGTCTGAACTGGCGATTGAGCCAGCGAAATAATGGCAACAGTGAAACGATCAGGGCACCGGGTGCGCGGCCCGTCGCCATCACCAGCGTCTGCATCAGGCGACGGTCAGGCCACAGCCGATTGATCATCGGATGATCGGGAATCGCGCACGAATCCATCCATTCAACCTGTGGCCGTTCGTGCAACTGACGAATGTTTTCAAGTTCGAGCAGCAGGCCCGGCGAATAGTGCGCATACCGTTCGTCATAAGCGATGCGCGCTGCAAACGCGCCCGGCGCCGCCAGGAAGTTGCACTTCATCGCGATGAATTCGCCGTTGTGCTGCAGCGCCAGCAAATCAAGCTGTCCGCGTTCGTGTGCGGTCAGGGCAGCAGCTCTGAAAAATGACTGGTCCGCTTCAGCCAGCGCCAGCGCGCCGCCCTCGCGCCCCTTCCAGCCGCTCGCTTCAAGTTCCAGAAAGCGATTGATCCATTCCGGCACTTCGTCAGGCTCAGGCCGGACAAATTCAGTCGGGCCGCCTTCAGACAGGCGATTCAGTTTCCGCCGGTACTTTCTGCGCGCGTGGCCTGAAATTGCCTGGGCCAGAAAAGTGTCAGCATCCGTGCGCGGGCGAAACATCGCGCGCGGATACCATTCAGCGACAAAGAACAACGAAGCCGTCGAATGAAACTGCTGTGACAACAATTGCTGAAACGGCCCGTCGGCGCTGACCCACTGCCACACAAACAGCGCGCTCGCGGCCTCGCCGGTCCGCAGCCAGTCATTGAATGCCGCCAGCGTCTCAGCCGCGTGCGAAGCTCTGATGAGCGGCGTACACAGCACACAATGCGGATACCGCCACAAACTCAGCACGCTGACCGGCACGCCCTGCCAGTGGCGCTTTCGCTCCAGCGGAAACAGCCCGCACAGCAGCGGTTCACCCTGTGGCCGCAACGGATCAGGCGCAAAGATCAGCGCCAGCCGCAGGTCAACCCCCGCACCGAAAGCGTGAATTGCGGCGCGCAGCATCCAGTGTTCGTAATAAATATTCGGCTCCAGCGCCGCCGCCGCCAGACGGTCCAGCGCTGACGTGTAACGATTCAGCTCCGCCGGATCGCTGAGTACCACCACCCGAAGCTGTGAACCGCCATCATCAGCCGCAGGCGCAACCGGCGGCGACACAACCCTAGTCATCGAAGCAGTCATAAAAAGTCAGACTCATTACCAGCACAGTGTTGAGCCGGAAGAGAGATGACGGAACAAACGGAATGAACGGAACAGACAGAATTGTTCAGACCCGGTTTTCTTTTCGTCTGTTCTGTTATTTCCGTGTGTTCCGTCATCTCTCTTCCGGCTGTTCATCGCGGCGGCCTGGCGCTTCCTGAACCCTGAAGCCTGACCTGCAAAGAGCTGTGCGCGTTCCCCGGTTATTCAGGATCAGGTCTCAGGATTCAGGAAGCGCCGGGCCGCCGCGTGTCAGCTTCTGCTCGCTTCGGTCAGGGCCGGAGCGGGTGCCAGGCGCGACACGGTTCTGCCGAAGGCCTGTCGCCATCGGCCCAGCGCCGAAATGGTGCGTTGCGGCAGCAGCGTGCGCGCCGTTGTTTCAAACTGTTCGCGCAATAAATGCAGCCGCGCCGGAACCGAGCGGCTTGAAATCCGCACGGCCAGCGTGCCGCGTGAATCACTGGCCCAGTCGAATTTGTATTTCTCAGCGCCGCGCAAAAAATCACAGCACCGCAGCCCGCGCCGAATCGCTGAAGTGATGACCAGCCCGCGCAACATAAAACCGATGCTGTGCCTGGCCCATTCCGGCTGCCAGCCCGACAAATAAAAGTACAGACTCTCGCCCGACTGCTGCGCATACAGCGACGCACGACACGCGCCTTCAATCCAGATCTCCTCAAAGCGCAGCAACCCGGCGCGGGCCAGCGGCTGCACCAACTCGCGGTGAAATCGCTGCCGGGCCGGATGCGCAAACGCGCTCGGTTCGGCGCGACCCGCCCAGCTTGCCTGGTGCAGTGACAGAAAACGCTCGAAGGCTTCCGGCGCTTCATCAGCGTCAGTCACCGCGCGATGCGCAAAGCCCGGCAGCTTTTGCAGCTTGCGCAGGTTGCGCTGAAATTCGCGGCCTCGCGGGCTGCGATTGATGATCTCGCCTTCGTCATCGGGCAGTTGCAGGCGCGGGCACGGCCAGCGCGGTTGCAGATCCAGCCGGTAATCGGTGCGCTTGTCAAAGCACCACATCAGCATCGGCAGGTTGGGCGAATCAGCCGCGAGGCCGTCAAGTTCGAGCAGGTCGAACGAGCGCTGCGCCGCCAGGTATTCATAGATGGCGCGCGCACAGGCCTGCTGATCTTCGGGCCGCGCCAGCACATCCAGATAATCAGCCGCGCCTTCGCCTTCGCCCAGAAAAGCCAGCCTGCGCACGCGCATTCCGGCCCGGCCCGCGATCAGTTGTTCGCCGAGCGCCAGCAGCCCGACCAGTTGCCCCTCAGCCGCGCGCGCACAGATCACCAGCGGCGTCACGTCACCGCCAAACTGCTGTTGCCAGGCCGTCATCCATTCCCAGGATAAAAAAGGCGGCGCCGCCGACGCGATGAACAACGCCTGCCATTCAGCGCGCAAGGCCGCGAATGCCTGGCGGCCCCGGTGTGTTTCAATTGCCAGTTGGTTCACGACAATTCCTCGGTGATTAGCTCAATCAGTTCATTGCCCCGACAGGGCAATGGCATCGAATTAAGGAAAAAGAGGTCGCCCCTGGAGCGCGGGCAGCCTGCCCGCTGCGGCGCATTTCCAGATACGATCGGGCAGGCTGCCCGCGCTCCGAAGCTTAATTCAATGGGTGGCCTCATAGATTAGCCTCTCCGGGGGTTGCCCCCCCGGCTATTGAATCAAGCCCCCTGTCGGGGCGGTCCTGTTGATGGTCTTCCGAAGCCCGATGCAAACTGTCAGCCCGCGCTGGTCAACGATTTCTGTTGGGGCGGTCGTGTTGCGGGCAGGTCGTATCAACCTCGCTCTGTCCGCTCCGGTTCATCAACGCTGCTTCGCGGTGCCGTTTATGCTGGTCATTGATTACATCTGCACGCTGGCCGTCACGCTGAAACTGGCGGCTGAGGCTGGCATCAGATCGCTGTGTGACAGTTCCAGCACTGCGATGACTTCTTCGATGACATCGCGGGTGATGGTGTCGCGCGCGCCGCCGTAACCATAGAGCAGTGCGTTGTCGCAGACGTTGTTGATGATGCGCGGAATGCCCTGCGAAACGCGGCCAATCAGCGACACGGCTTCGGCGTCAAAAATATCCACGCGCTCGGCGCCGGCAATTCTGAGCCGGAAGCGAATGAAGTTGTGAATCTCAGACAGATTGAGCGGGCGAATGGCGCACCGCAGCGACACGCGCTGTTTGAGCTGCCGCAGGCCCGGCAGTTCGAGCGTGGCGCGCAGTTCCGGCTGACCGCACAGAATGATCTGCAGCAGCTTGCCCCGGTTCGTTTCATAATTGAGCAGCAGCCTGATCTCTTCGAGTACCGCCATTGACAGGCCGTGCGCTTCGTCAATCATCAGCACCGTGCGCAGCCCGCGCGAATGCCGCAGCGCCAGGCAATGACCGAGCAGGTTGAGCAGTTCGGTTTTTGAAGCCGGTGGCTTTGGCCCCAGCCCCAGCCCGTTGCTGAGTTGCTCAAAAAATTCGCCCACCGTCAGAAACGGATTGAAGACATAAACAGCCAGCACTTCGTCTCTGAACTGCTGCATTGCTGAACGCAGCGTCGTCGTTTTGCCGGTGCCGACTTCGCCCGTGACCACGACCAGACCTTTGTTCTGCTCGATGCCGTAACGCAGGTTGGCCATCACTTCCAGATAACTTTCCGTTTTGAGGATGTACCTGGTATCCGGGGTCAGACTGAACGGATATTCCTTCAGCCCATAAAATTCGAGGTACATAACTTTCTCCTTGCCTGGGACCTTGAGTGCGCAGGTTTATGGCCTGTCGTTGTCACCCTTGAAATTAAAGGTGATGGTGATGCGGTCTTTGACCGGTTTGCCATTCACGGTGGCCGGCGTGAACTGCCAGTTGCGCGCGGCGGTTTCAGCCACGTGTCTGAAAATCATGTGGCCCTGCACGGCTCTGGTGCTGGTGACGCGGCCCTGTTCGTTAATGCTGACTTCAATCACAACCAGTCCCTTCAGGCCTTTCTCTCTGGCTTCAGCCGGATAGAACGGCTTGACGCGCCTGAGCGGAATGCTGTGCGTGACGACCGCCGCAGGCGCGCTGGTCGCTTTCGGTTGCGGAGTCACTGGCGGCGGCGGATTGTGCATTACGTCAGCGCCGGTGGCTGACGAAGCGCGACCGATCATCTCTGTTTTCAACTGCGCCATCATTGATGGTGTCACGCCGGGCACGGCAGCCGCAGGCAGTGCTGATGAAACTATGCGCGGGCGCGCCTGGGCTGCCGGTTCGGGTGTGGTCTGAACGGCGGACGGTTCCGCCGATGCTTCTGACTTTTTCGCTGCCGCCTGCTGTTTGCCGGGCTGCTCCCGATCCTCACGATGTTTGCCGGTTGTCGCCTCGCCCGCCGTCACTACCATTTCCTCAACCACCACCGGAGCGGTTGCAGCGGCCTCTTCGACGGGTTTTTCATTCGTCGTCGCAGGCGTGGGTTGCGGGCTGAGCTGATTCGGGGCCGATGGCTGTTCAGCCTGCGGCGCCTGTTGTGAACGCTGATGCGCCGCCGCGGTGACAGCGGCAATCAGCAGCGCTGACAACGTGATGATCAGCAGCTTCGTGCGATGCCGGTTGATGGTGGCCAGCATCCGGCTGAGCAACGTCGTCGTGACAGGCTGTGCTGACTGACGGCTGCGATTGACGGATTTCAGTTCATCGGCTGGCGCGGCTGCAGCGCTGCGCTGCGCGGTGACAGGTTCTGCTGAAAGGCTGGCGGCAAACCGGCTGATGACCGGTTCATTGCTGAATTCATCCTGCATCGCCGCAGGCAGCGCCGTCGCAGGTTGTGGCAGCCTGCCCGCCGGATAATTTCTGATGAACGGCATCAGCTCGATCACTTCACCCGATTCAGCCGCCGCGTATCTGTCGCCGCTTTCAGCCGGCTGCGCGGTGCCTGAAGTGGCCGCGTGCTGCTGACTGGTTTCGATTTCAGCGAGCGCCGCGCGCAGCGCAGCCATCAGATCGCTGACCTGTTGCGGGCGTCGTTCAGGCTGGCGTTCAAGCAGCGCCATCACCAGCCGCGACAAACTTTCAGGCACAAACGGCGAAATGCGCTGTGGCGCAATCGGTGTTTTCAATTCGCGCTTGCGACGAATCGCCGCCGGAGTGTCGCCATCAAAGGGCACGCGGTCGGTCAGCATTTCGTAAAGCATCACGCCGAGGGCATACAGATCGCTGCGATGACCGGCGATAAAGTTGCCCGCCTGTTCGGGGCTGAGGTAGCGCGCATCGCAACGCTGCGCCCGCTCCTCACCGGCCCAGTCGTAATTTTCTCCGGTAAAAACGCCGAACCCGGTGACGAGCGCCTGGCCGTCAGCCGTCAGCAGAATCTTTTCGGGATGCAGGCACAGGTGCAGCACGCCGTGTTCGCGCGCGTGCGAGAGCGCCTCCGCAATGTGCAGCGCCAGGCTGATGGCCTGGGCCGGTTGCAACCAGCCGCGCCGCCTGATCAGTGCGCGCAGCGTTTCAACCTGGGCGAGTTGCGGGCTGAGGCAGAAATGAAATCCGTTGAACTGTTCTGCTGCTGTCGTGCTGACGATGCGCTGATGTGACAACGCCGCCGAAGCCTGCGCTTCAAGATGAAAAAGCTGAATCTGTCGCGCGTGCTGCGCGGCGCATTCGGTCAGCACCTTCAGCCTGACCGGCCTGCCGGTGGCTGTTTCCCGCGCCAGATAATTCACCGTGCGCCACGAACTCGAAAGGATCTCTTCAATCGTCAGTTGTCCCTCAAATGCGGCCATCAGGCCGCGCAGGTTCGGCGGCTGACCAGGCTTTGTCATCGTGGCGTTGAGTGCGTTCATCTCCCGTGTCTCCGTGCAGTCGTCAGCGCCGCGCGCCTGCTCAAAAGAGCCTGCGCTGCCCGGCAGTCTGTTCTGTTTCTGATTGCTTCAACTGTAATAGCGGAATCGCAGACTGAAACCTGTAAGACCGCCGGAAAAAATGTGTGGGAGTGAAGAGGAGATGAACGGCACAGGCGGAAACATCAAATCCGGCACAGGCGTTCAGGGCGGCCCTCTGATTCCTGATGCCTGATTCCTGACGCCTGTTTTTTTCAGAAACAGGCGTCAGGAATCAGGCATCAGGAATCAGGTGGTTGAATCTGCCGCTTACCAGCAGATGCCCTGATAACCGGCGGGCCGGTGATCGTCCTCAAACATTCTGACCAGATCAATCACGAGGCGACCGTGATTCATCTGTTCAGCGAGGTGGCTGAATTCATCGTCTTTTTTGCCGATGATGATGACCTCCGACTGTTCGATGACCTCGGCGGCATCAGCGAGCAGCAGCGAAGAGATATGCGGGATTTCGCGTTCGATGTACTCACGGTTGGCCCCGAACACGCGCGCCATTTCAACTTCGCGGTCGTAGATGGCAAGCTGCAGTCCCTTGCCGATCAGGCGTTCAATGAGCGCGACCATCGGGCTTTCGCGCAGGTCATCGGTGTTTGCCTTGAAGCTCAGGCCCAGCACGCCGACACGTTTGCGGCCTGTCTGCAAAACCATCTCAACGGCGCGTTCGATCTGCTGCTGATTGCTGGCGAGAATCGAATTGAGCAGCGGCACGGCCACATCAATCGAACGGGCGCGGTAAGTCAGGGCGCGCAAATCCTTCGGCAGACACGAACCCCCGAACGCAAAGCCGGGCTTCAGGTAATAAGCCGACAGGTTCAGTTTGGTGTCGCGCGCAAAGACTTCCATCACGCGATGCGAATCAATGCCCATCGCCTTGCACAGATTGCCGATTTCGTTGGCGAAGCCGACTTTCAGCCCGTGAAAGCAGTTGCAGGCGTACTTGACCATTTCGGCGTCACGATTGCGAAC
>CAYWDW010000216.1:0-8083 GCA_964457105.1 uncultured Heliobacteriaceae bacterium | reverse complement strand
ACAAAACGCTTGAAACCAGGAAAGTGACCCCCGTCCTCAAAGCCTGGGCCAGGGATGGCCGCAGCATTTTTTATGAATGGGACTGCAATTTTTACCGGCTTGATCTGAACTCGAAGGAGAGCGAGAAGCTGACCAGCTTCAACCCGGACGTTGAAAATCCGCAGGATTTTGCGCTCTCGCCGGATGAGCAGTGGATTGTCTGGAGCCAGCGCAGCGGCAATTATTTTGACCTGTGGCGCCGGGCGCTTAACGGCGGCACCCCGCTGCGCCTGACTGAAGATGAATATTCTGACCGCGCTCCGATCTGGCATCCCGACGGGCAGCGCGTCATTTACACTTCAATCCGCGATGGCCGGATGCAGGTCTGCCAGGTGGCCATCGGTTCCGGCCTCATCCAGCCGCTGACGGCGGGCGATTACAACGGCTCCGCGCTCGATGTGGCGCCGGACGGTGTCAGGATTCTGTGTCATCAGCAGCGTTATGAATCCGACCTCGTCGTGGCCAGTGTCGAAACGGGCGAGCAGCGGCAACTCACCAGCGATGTCGGGGTTGAGTTCTGGCCGACTTTCTCGCCCGATGGTCAGTTCATTGCTTACCAGTCCATTCCAGGCGAGCGTTTTTACTGGGATCCGCGCCGGGGACAGTTGCTGACCAGAACGACCAGCCCGGACGACACGCCCCGACAACTGTCCAGCGATGCCTTTGACGCGACCTGGTCGCCCGATGGCAGCCGCCTCGCCTTCCTGCGCTGGACGGGCCGGTATCACAGCCTCTGGACCGTGCCTGCCGCCGGTGGCCAGGAACAGCCGCTCGTCACTGACTTCGTGACCTATGCCGGGCAGACTGCCAACCCGGTGATGAACCGCATTCAGGCGGCTGATTACGCCTGGTCGCCTGACAGTCATCGCATCGCTTACGTCGCCAGACCTGACGGCGCATTCAATGTCTGGACGATTGCGGCGGACGGCACAGCGCCCGAAAAAATCACGAACAACACCAGCCCGTCGCTGCGCTTTCAAAGTCCGCTCTGGTCGCCCGACGGTCAGCAACTCGCGTTTGTTTCAGACCCCGGCTCGCAGGCTGAGCCACAGGTCGTCAGCCTGCACGTCAGCCGCGCCGGTCGCACCGACCTGCTGTTGCAGACCGCAGCCGCGATCCGCGTGCTGGGCTGGACAAGCGACCAGGAACTGCTCCTCGCGCTGCTCGAAAATGCCGAAGAAAGTCGCACGCGGCCCGCTGAAATCAGGCTGGTCAGCGTGTCACTTCACGATTCAGGGCAGCGGCAGGTGCTGACGCTGCCCGCCGCTTACTTTGCCAGTTTCAACCTGTCACCTGACCGACGAAACGTTTCCTGCGTTTTGGCACATGACAGCAGAGATCAGGTGTTGATTCTCTCGCTGACGGGCGCGGTGGTGAAAAAAATCGCGGCCAGCCCGGATGACAAAGTGTCCTGCTCCGCCCCGGTCTGGTCGCCGGACGGAAAGCTGATCTGCTACAGCCGACAGACCAACTGGAGCCTGCTGACACTGGCCATTAACGACAAGTGAAATGGAAAGGAGACAGGCATATGAGCTTTGGACCCAATGAGACAAGAAATGCGGCCTACCTCAGAGCCGTGCTGGCTTCGTTCACCGAGCAGGCGCTGAGTTACTGCGCCAGCGGAGCGAACGAACAGGATCGCTTTGAGAAAGTCAAATCCATCAGAGACGCGCTGGTCGCCATCGGCCAGCGATTTCCCGACATGGCTTACGGCAACAACTGCCCCGGAGGCTGCCCGCCAGGACAGCACTGCGAAGGCGGCGTCTGCGTGCCTGACAACCTCACTTCAGGCTGGCCCACGGCTGGTGATCCGCCGGCGTGGAATGCGTAAACGCACCTGAATCAGATGCCGGCGAAGAATGTTCGCCGACATCTGACCAGTCAGTCATTCCGGCCTGAGTCGGCAATCCGGCTCAGGCCTTTTCAATTCTGACGGCGGTGACTTTGTATTCCGGTGCGCTGACATAAGCGTCGCGGTGCGGGCCGGTGAGGTGATTAACGAAAAGTTCCGGCACGTGAAAGGTTGTAAACAGTTCGCCGGGTTTGACCTGGTCGCTGATCCGGCTCTGCAATGTGGCTTCACCGTAGCGGCTCTGCACGCGCACCGCCACGCCATCGCTGATTTGCAGCCGGGCGGCATCGGCAGGCGCGAGGTCAAGATAATCGGTCGGATGCAGGGCCGTGTTCTCAGTGCGCAGCGTCATCGTTCCGGCGTTGAAATGATAAAGCGTGCGCCCGGTCATCAGCAGAAACGGGTAATCATTGTCTGTGCGTTCATCAGTCGCGCGATAATCAATGCGGCGCAGCGCGGCCCGTTTGCCAATCGGAAAGGTTTCAGCGTGCAGCATCGTTGTGCCGGGATGCGAGGCTGAAGTGCAGGGCCACTGCAACCCGGCCTGCTCGATGCGCTCGTATGAAATGCCGCTGCCGACTTTCCAGACCTTTCTGACTTCATTCCAGATCTCTTCAGCCGAATGAAAATCAAGGCGACTGCCCTGCCCCATCGCGCGCGCCACATCGCAGACGATTTCCCAGTCCGCTTTCGATTCGCCAACGGGTGCGATGGCCCTGCGCACGCGCTGCACGCGGCGTTCAGCGTTCATAAAGGTGCCGTCCTTCTCGAACGAGGATGCCGCCGGCAGAAAGACCGTGCCGAATTCCCTGGCCGTTTCGTTGAGAAACAGATCCTGCACGATGACGAGTTCAAGGTTGCGCATCGCCTGGCGCGTCGCGTGCGCGTTGGCGTTCGTCAGCAGAACGTCATAACCAATCGCCCACAATGCTTTCAGCTTTCCCGCATCGGCGGCATCAATCATCCGCATCAGATTCAGCCCCGGCGTGACGGGCAGCGGTGCCTGCCAGACCTGCTCAAAAAGTTCGCGGCCAGCAGCCAGCGACACAAAGCCCGTCAGGTTGCCGGGTTCGCAGCCCATGTGAGCCGATCCCTGCACGTTGTTCTGACCGCGCAGCGGATTGATGCCCGTGCCCGGTTTACCGATGTTGCCGGTCAGCAGCGCCAGGTTGACGAGCGCCATGACGCCCTCGGTGCCCTGGACGTGTTCGGTCATCCCCAGGCCATGCACGCTCAGCGCAGGCTTGTGCGTCGCATAAAGCCTGGCGGCCCGGCGCATCAGGCTGGCGTCAACGCCGCACACAGCGGCCACTTTTTCGGGCGCGTACTGCTGAATGAATTCATAAAACTCCGGCCACTCGCTGACCCGCTCGCTGATGAAATCGTGATCGCCCAGCCCTTCATCAACGATTGCGCAGGCCAGAGCATTGAACAGCACGACATTCGTGCCAGGCCGCAGCGGCAGGTGATAAGCGGCCTCAGCGACCAGCTCAATCCGGCGCGGATCAATGACGATCAGTTGCGCGCCCTTCAGCACGGCCTGCCTGATGCGCGCCCCGATGATCGGATGATTCTCGGTCGGGTTGCAGCCCGTCACCAGAATTGTCGCGGCCTGCTCGATGTCATCGAATGAATTGGTCGCCGCTCCGGTGCCGAGCACCATCTTCATCGCTGCTGCCGTTGGCGCGTGGCAGACGCGGGCGCAGCAGTCAACGTTATTGGTCCCGGCCACGACGCGCGCGAATTTCTGCGCCACGTAATTCTCTTCATTCGTCGCCCGCGCCGAACCCAGCACGCCCACGCTGTCAGGCCCGTCGCGCCTGATGATTTGTTGCAGCCGCTCAGCCGTGAACCTGATGGCTTCGTCCCAGGTGACGGTGCGCCAGCCGTCGCGATCACGAATCATCGGCGCAGTCACGCGATCAGGCGCATAGACGAACTGATGAGCGTAGCGCCCCTTGACGCACAGATGACCTTTATTCACGGGCGCATCAGGCGCGGGCCTGATGGTGACAATGCGCCCGTCGCGGGTGCCGACATTCATTTCGCAACCCGTGCCGCAATACGGGCAGGTCGTTTTCGTCCACGCCGTCGGCGCGCCGCAGGCCAGCAGCGATTGGTCCTCAAGCGCGCCGGTCGGGCACGTATCCACGCACGCGCCGCAACTGACGCACGAACTCGCGCGCAGCGTCGTGCCTGAATCAGGCACCATGCGCGTTGCGGCTCCGCGATGTTCTGCGCGCCAGACAAACTGTCCCTGCACTTCGCGGCAGATGCGCATGCAGCGATAGCAGGTGATGCATTGCGACATATCCGCGTGAATGTAAGGATGCGAGTCATCCTCCAGCGTCACCATCGCCGCGCCTTCGCATTCGTCATCCACTCCGTAATGCCGCAGCCAGCGATGAAACTGTTTGTCAGGGAACCGCTCAACTGCCGTCGCCGGGTAATGCTGAATCAATTCGCGCAGCAGCGTGCGCCGCGTGTTTTCAAGCTCAGGCGCGTGTGATTCAATCACCATGCCGTCCGCAAGCAGCGTGGTGCAGGCCGGCACGGGATGATTGAGGCCCCGCACATTGACCAGACACAGACGACAACTGCCGCACGGTTTGAGGCGGTCATCGTGGCACAGCGTCGGCACCTCAATGTGCAGCGACCGCAGCGCCGACAGAATTGATGTGCCTTCAGCAAAATTGTGCGTTCGGTAATTGATGGTGGCTTGCAGCATAATCTTTCCCCGCAATTTATTGCCTGCGCGGCAAGAGATATGCCGTCAGCGCGCGCTGCGATTTTCGCCGGTCGTTAAGGCGTCCCTGCCTTGCGGCTGCGCGTTTTCGCACAACGGTCTGCGGGACTTTCCGCAATCCGGCCCGGACGCGACTTCAGCCAATCCTCACGGACCTGCCTGCACGGCGGCACACGGCTTGCTCGACAGTGTGTGGTCCAGACAGATCAACACAAGGATTGCCTGAGAGGAATCATATGTGCGCAGCTTCAGTGACTGAACTTATTCGCTGTCCCGCCTGTGGCAAAACCAATCGCGTTGAGCGCAGTCAGCAGGGACCTGGGCGTGAGCCGGTGTGCGGTCAATGCAGAAGTCCGCTGCTGCCGGTGGCAGGGCCGCTGATTGTGACCGATGCCAGTTTCAGCAGCGCCATCGCAGAGTCACCGCTGCCAGTGCTGCTTGATTTGTGGGCGCCCTGGTGCGGGCCGTGCCGGATGCTGGCTCCGGTCATCGAACAACTGGCCGGAGAACTGGCCGGTCGCGTGCGCGTGGCAAAGCTCAATATTGATGAAAACCCGATCACCTCGTCGCAATACGGCGTGCGCAGCATTCCGCTCCTGCTCGTGCTGCAAAATGGCCGCGAGGTCACCCGCCTGGTCGGAGTGCAGCCAAAGGAATTTATCCTGCGCGCCCTGCAATCCGTCCTGTGAAACGGCACCGGCAGCAGGAACCGCCCCGATGAAGATTGCCGTGCTCAAACAGGCCCCGGCTGTTTGCTATGCCGCGACGGGCTGATGTTGTGCGGCGCGCTCAAGCAGGCGGCAGACTTCCTGATCGGTCGTCTGCGTAAAGTCGTCATACCAGAGGCCGACGGCAAAAAATGATTCGGGCGTGTCATCGCAGATGCAGACGATGTCGTCCGCGATATGCTCGAAGGCTTCGCAGGTGGTCCGTGCGGCAACCGGCGCGGCGACGACGATCCGGGCCGGATGATGCTGCCGCAGCGCCGCCACTGCCGCCTGCATCGTGGTGCCCGTCGCCATCCCGTCATCCACGAGAATCACAATGCGCCCTTTCAGTTCAGGCTGTGGGCGATCATCCCGATAGGCCTTTTCACGCCGCTCCAGTTCGCGCTGTTCACGAGCCGTCACCTGTTCAATGGCTTCACTGGAAATGCCCAGATAACTGACGATCTCATCATTCATCACGCGCACGCCGCCGGTGGCAATCGCGCCCATCGCCAGTTCTTCGTTGCCCGGCACGCCGAGTTTGCGGACCAGAAAAACATCAAGCGGGGCGTGCAGCTTTTCGGCGACTTCAAAGGCGACCGGCACGCCGCCGCGCGGCAGGGCCAGCACCAGCACATTCTCACGATCAGCAAAAGCGGCAAGCTTGTCGGCGAGTTTTCTGCCGGCTTCTGTTCGATTGCGAAATCTCATAACCAGTATCTCAATCCTTCCTGCCCGGGTTCCTGACAATCTGACAGGAGCAAGCTGAGTGCCAGATCAGCGAGCCGTGTATTTGCAAAGGCGAGCGGGAGAGCCTGGGGAACGTTGCCCAGATGACTGCGCGAAATCGCACAGGCCGCAGAGAACCTCACTGCCCGCCCTGCCGCGTAACAGCGTGGTTGAAAAACAAAGCAGCGATGAATTTCTGCGACGGTGAAGTTCTGACACGATGAATTCCTGCGACGATGAATTTTTCTTGTCCGCGGAGCGGACGAATTCAATAGCGGCGGGTGCAACCCGCCGAAGCCGCAGGCAGACGCCCCGACTCTGAAAGAGTCGCACGGTGATTTATTACTGCGGCCCCTTCAGGGAAGGTGGCGCGTTGCGCGTGACGATGGGTTGCGCCTGCCGCCATTAAATCTGCCCGCTCCGTGGACGAAGCAGCCTCTCAATTGAATTCACCCATTCCGCAAAATTCACCTGTTCCGCAAATGAAGGACTCCTTCGCACACATGCTGACACTCAGCGCGGTTTTGTGCGGCCCCGGCATGTCAGCCATAGTTTTCTGCGCGTTGTTGCGGTAATCTCGTCGCGCTGTCGCCGGGCTGAAAGCCAGCCGTATTTGTCGTTCCACGCTGGCGACGGCGAAGCTGATTCGGCAATCCAACATTCGTCCTTTACTCTGAAACTCCATGCGCTTCCCTGCTCATAACCGTCAAACGGTTTCACGGCCCCGTCATTTCTGTGTGCTGGTCGCCATCATCACGACGACCCTGACAGTCACTTCCTGCCGGCGCCAGACCGCAAGCCAGGCCACCGGCGAGAAAACGCCTGCCGCCGCTCAAACCAAAGCCAGAGTGAAAATCGTCAGCGTCGAGCAGCAACAGCAGCGGCGCACGGTCGAAGTCGTCGGTTCGCTGTTCGCTTTTGATGAAGTCACAGTCAGCGCTGAAGCCGAAGGCCGCGTCGAACAGGTGCTGGCCGATGTCGGTGATCGCGTCACCAAAGGTCAGGTGCTGGCGCGCATTTCGCCGGTTGAAATGGAACTCTCAGTCGAACAGCAGCGCGCCGCGCTCAGGCAGGCCCGCGCGCGGCTGGGCCTGAACGAGGAAACAGGCGAACTCAGGGACGTGCGCGAAGCTGCGGAAGTCAAAAAGGCCGCCGCCGATCTGGCCGATGCCGGACAGAAATTCAAACGCGCACAGTCGCTGCTTGAAACCGGAGTCATCGCCCGCCAGGTTTATGACGAAGCCGAATCGCGCTACAAATCAGCGAAGGCGGCTTATGACCTCGCGGTGCAGCAGGTCGAGAACCTGCGCGCTTCGATGCAGCAGACACAGGCGACGCTCAACCTCGCCAACAAACGCCTGCGTGACGCGCAGATTCGCGCGCCCTTCAGCGGCCACATCAAGGCGCGCGCGGTCACGGTCGGGCAGTATCTGAAAATCCAGACTCCGGTGATGACCATCGTCAACGCCGACCCGCTGCGCGTGCGGCTGAACATCCCCGAAAAGATGTCGCCCTGGGTCCACGTGGGCCGCACTGTCAGCCTCACGCTCGAAGCCTTTCCAGGCCGCGAATTCACGGGCCGCATCACGCGCCTCAATCCGGCAGTTGACGACAAGACGCGCACCTTTGAAATCGAAGGCCTCGTCACCAATCACCGCGGCGAACTCAAACCCGGCTCATTCGTCAAAGCCACGCTTCAATCCGACAAGGTTGATCAGATGCTGACCATTCCGCAGAACTCAGCGATTTATCTGTTCGGCGCCTACAAGGTCTTTGTCGTGCAGGGCCACCTCATCAAAGAACGCGAAGTCCGACTGGGCGACCATGTCGGTGATCGCGTCGAAGTGATGGACGGCCTGCAACTCAGCGACAAACTCGCCATCAGCGAAAACGGCCAGCCGCTCAAAGACGGCATGGAAATCGAATTCGAGCCGTAAAATTCAAGAAACAACAAGGAGCGCAACAAGGAGCGCAACAAGGAGCGCAACAAGGAGCGCAACAAGGAGCGCA
>CAYWDW010000215.1:0-8086 GCA_964457105.1 uncultured Heliobacteriaceae bacterium | reverse complement strand
GGAAGAGAAGCCGCAGTCTCGCTGCTTCCTGTCATCTGTCATCTGCCATCTCGCTTTCAGCTTCCGACTTCCGACTTCCTCCGCTCGGTCATCTGTGCGTATTCGAGATCAGCAGGCACATCATAACCTCGACAGTGGCAATTAACGAGCGCCGCAGAACGGATGATGAATTCAGGCTCAAACTTCTTTGCCTCGTGGGGCGAAAAAAGACCGGAAGGGTGGTTGACAAAACAACGATGGCCAGGCTACAAAGTGCCCAGCCTGGTGAGCGGGAGTAACTCAGTGGTAGAGTGCGACCTTGCCAAGGTCGAAGTCGCGGGTTCAAATCCCGTCTCCCGCTCCAGACTTTCCCAGCCTGATTCAACCCTTTAAGTTCCGGTGATTCAGTTTCACTCAAATCGCAGAACGCGGAGCCGGAGATGATGCCGGGTGTGGTGCTGGAGCTGAAAAATTAAGTTGCGATTTGAAGGTTGTATGCTAGACTGCGCGTGGAGTTTTCCTCCACGTCATTGACCTTAAAGTCTCACGTCCTGACAAGCCCCAATCCTCAACTGCCAGCAGGTTCCCGAACCAGGCATAGAGCGCGAGTTGAAGGTCATCTTCAAATCAACCAGATTGAGAAATGCAGCCCCTGCCAGTCACGACTGACAGCGGTGTTTGTGATGACCATCGCCTTTGTGGCGTCATTGCGGGCACAGTCAACTGTGGGAATCGAAATGTATGAGTAAAGCCAGATTAGTCAAGAAAGAAGATATTCGGCCAGAGCTGCTGCAGAAGCGTAAAAGCAATCGCAGCCGCAAGGCACAGAAACAGCCGGTGCGCACGGCGGTTGAAGTCACCAGAGAATGGATTGGCAAACAGCGCAATGAACGGCCCGGCGCGCGCGAGGCCTTCGAGGCGCTCTTTGCCAAGGCTGAACCTCAATCAGCCTGATCCTGCATTGGTTTCTTGCCAGGCCCCACGTCAGTTTTTCTGTCAGACAATCCTGATCCCTGCCGCTGATCACAGTAATCAGCCGGACGAAGATTTACTGCTCGCTCGATCTGTCCTCACACGCACGGCAGCAGGTGAACGAAAGATGGCCGGTGTCGGCTCTTTTTAAGATTGACGACACCGACAGGATTTCTTAAACTCCGCCGCGCTCCGGGTCCCTGGTTTCGCACTGCCCTGACCCCTTTCTCACCCCCGGAGATCGAGTTCACAATCACTACACCGAGAACGACCCTCTCACAAGTTGTATTGCTGGGAGGCCTGACATGTCTGCTGACCACCTTTGCCTGTCCCCTGCTCCCCTGGCGTCTGTTTACCGACGCTGCTTCCTCACCATCGCAGCCCTGATGCTGCTGACCACGGCGCCCGCCCTCGCGGGCACGCTGGCGGACAATGATTTCGCACCGGTCACGGTTTCAGCGGCCAGTTATGAAAGCGCCGCCATTGCGCCTGATTCGATTGTCGCCGCCTTTGGCACAAAGCTGGCGACCGGTGTTTTCGCTGCCGAAGATGCCGATCAGGCCACGGCAGGTCTGCAACTGCCGACCTCGCTTGGCGGAACCACAGTACGCGTCAACGGCCAGGCTGCCGGGCTGTTTTTCGTCTCACCAAATCAGGTTAATTATGTTATTCCCACAGGCACTGTCTCCGGCACAGCGACGGTTCAAATCACTGCAGGCGATGGCACAGTTTCGACAGGCACGGTTCAGATTGCTCAGGTGGCGCCGGGGATTTTCTCCGGTAACGCTGACGGACAGGGCGTGCCAGCGGCTTATCTGGTCCGTGTCAGAGCTGACGGATCGCTGAGCAACGAAGCGGTCTCGCAGCTTTCCGGCGGGCGGCAAATCACCAAACCGATTGACCTCGGCCCGGAAGGCGAACACGTCTTTCTGGTCCTGTTTGCCAGCGGCATCTCGCACGCCAGCGACCCGAACAGCGACAACAACCTCAGTGAAAACATCCGCGTCGTCCTCGGCGGTTCTGAAGCGGCTCCGGCCTTCGCCGGGCGACAGGGTTATTTTGTCGGCCTCGATCAGATCAACGTCGAAATTCCGCGCAGTCTGAGCGGACGCGGCAAGGTCAGCCTGGCCATTGCGGCGACCGGGTTTTCATCGTCCAGGCTCTGCGAAATTGAAATCGCTTCGCCCGCCGGCAGCGCGCCACCGCAGGTCAGCGGATTCAGCGCCTCAAGCACGCTGGTCGGACAGGCGCTGACCATTACCGGTTCAGGTTTTTCAACCAATGCCAGCGACAACACCGTGCGCATCAGCGGCACTGAGGCCACCATCACCTCGGCCTCGGCCACTGAGATTGCCGTGCAGGTGCCTTACGGCGCTGAAAGCGGCACGGTCAGCGTGCGCACGCCGCAGGGCGAAGGCACCAGTTCCGGCATGCTTTCGCTGCGCACTTCGATCAGCGGCTTTGTCGAAGACACCAACCGCCAGCCGATGCGCGGCGTCACCGTCAGAGTCAGCGGCACCACCAATCAGGCGACGACCAGTTCAGAAGGCCTGTTTGTCCTGCCTGATGTGGCCTCCGGCGCGGCGCTGATTGAAATTGACGCGCAGTCCGTGACTTCCCCGCCCTTTCCCAAAGTCACCCTGAAGATGGCCATCACGGCCAATCGGGATAATCAGTTCACGCGGCCCGTGTCGCTGCAACAGGCGACCGGAGTCAGCCTGCCGGTCGGTTCGGGCAGCAGCAATGCGCCGCAGTCCGTCTCAGCGCCGTTTGCAGCACAGCCTGCCGGCAAATACCGCACGCACGAATCAATCAGCAGCGGCAATGTCACCTTTGATCTGCCTGCCGGAACGGCGCTCTTTCCTGACGGCGCGACAAGCGGCACGCTCTATCTGACGCTGCTTGATAACAGCCGCACGCCGGTTGATCTGCCGGGCGGTTATTTCAGCACGGCCATCGCGCAGATTTCGCCCTTCAATGTGTCGCTCAATCCGGGCGGCAAACTTTCATTTCCGAATCCTGAAAACTGGGCTGCCGGGTCCGTCGGCACGCTGTTTCGCTTCGAGCAGGATCCGAACAGTTCAAACGTGGGCCGCTTCGTCGAAGCCGGCGCCGCGCAGGTTTCATCTGACGGTCAGCGCATTGAAACCGCTGACGGCGCAATTACCAGAACCGGCATCTATTTTGTTTCGCGGCTGCGCCAGACCACGACGGTCACGGGCCGCGTCCTGGACAGCAACGGCACGACGCCGGTCAGACACGCGCTCGTGCGCACGCGCGGGCAGGAGACATTCACCGACGGCAACGGCGGCTTCATCATTCGCCGCGTGCCGGTCAAAGCGGGCGAAACAATTTCCGTCGAAGCCAGCTTCCTGCGTCCGAACGGGCGCGTTGATCGCAGGCAGAGCGCCGAAGTGCCAGTCGTCGTTGGCGACATCACAAACATTACGCCTGACATTGTGCTGCCGGCTCCGGCCATCAATCGTCCGCCGGTCCTTCAGGCTCCGGCAGCTTTCACGATCAACGAAGGCCAGAGCATTGATCTCAGAATTGCGGCCTTTGATCCTGACGAGGGCCAGGCCATGACGCTGACGCTGTCCGGGCCGGGCTTTGCCACACTGCTTGAAGGCGCTGAGCTGATTGAAAGCGCTGAAAAACTGGTGCGCCTGACACCCGGATTCAGCGATGATGGAACTTACACGCTGACGCTGACGGCGAAGGACGATCAGAACGCGGCGACCACGCGCACCATTGCGCTGACCGTCAACAACACCAACCGCCCGCCGTCAGGCAGCGGCCTTTCGCTGACGACGGACGAAGACATCGCGGTGTCATTCACCGCCAGCGGCGATGATCCCGATGGCGACACGATCACGTTCATTCCGGTCAGCGGTCCTTTGCACGGCGCCGTGACCGGCACGCCGCCAAACGGCGCCTACACGCCCAACAAGGACTACAACGGCGCTGATTCATTCAGCTTCAAGATCAGCGACGGCAAACTTGAGAGCAAGGTTTACACGGTCAATGTCACCATCAACCCGGTCAATGATGCGCCGGTGGCCAATGGGCAGAACATCACGCTCAACGAAGATCAGGCCAGGCCGATCACGCTGACCGGCTCGGATGTTGACGGCGACACGATTGCCTTTGCCCTCGTCAGCGGCCCGGCCAAAGGCACGCTCAGCGGCACTGCGCCGAACCTGACCTACACGCCCAATGCCGATTACAACGGCAGCGACAGCTTCACCTTCAAGGTCAGTGACGGCAAGGCTGACAGCAGCCTTGCCACCATCACGCTGAACGTGCAGCCGGTCAATGATGCGCCGACTATCAACGTGCCGGGTCAGCAGACGATCTTTACTGAAGATTCGCTGAGCTTCACGATTTCAGGCGCGGATATTGATGCCGGACAGTCGCTGACTTTTTCAACCATGAACCTGCCGCCGGGCGCGAACTTCGATGCGGCGCAGCAGAAATTCACCTGGGTTCCGGCCTGGAATCAGGTCGGCACTTACGACATTGATTTCAAGGTGCAGGACAATGCCGCCCCGCCAGGCGTGATGACCGGCAAAGTGCGCATCGTCGTCAATCCGGTTCTCAACTGGACGCAGAGCGCAGGCGGACCTGAAGGCGGTGAAATTTTCGGGATGACCGGTGATTCCGGCCTGCTGCTGGCTGGCACCTTTGAAGGCATCTTCAACTCAACCGACGGCGGCGCCTCGTGGCTCAGATTCAACGGCAATCTGCCGCCGGGCGGGCCGGTCAATTCATTTGCGGGCAGCGCCAGCAACGGTTTCATTTCGCGGCACGGCACCGGCCCGGATGACGGCGTGTGGCGCACGACCGACGGCGGCGCAAGCTGGACGCGCGCCAGCAACGGGCTGCCGTCAACGGTGTACATCAATGCACTGATAATGAACGGCACGACGCTGCTTGCGGCAACTGAGAACGGCATCTACCGCTCGACCGATAACGGCGGCACCTGGGCTGCTTCCGGCAGCGGGTTGCAGGGCAGCCGGGTCACTTCATTCGGCCTCAACCAGACCACCGTCTTTGTCGGCACCGATCAGGGCATTTCAGTTTCGACTGATGACGGCGTGACCTGGACTTCAGTCAATGCCGGGCTGCCGCTGCCGCCGCTCAACATTCAGGCCTTTTACAACGCCGACTCAAGGTTGTTTGCGGCAGTCAATGAAAGCGTTTACGAACTGCCGTCTGGCGGTCAGACCTGGATCAATGACGGGTTCGGCCTGCCCAGAGACAACGCCGTCACCTCGCTGGCGCTGATCGGCTCTGAACTGTTCGCAGGCACTCAGGGGTTTGGCGTTTATTCAATGCGCCTTGACTCAACGCCCTACTGGATTGCGGCCAGCAACGGACTCCGAAACCAGAGCATCAGTACGCTGATTTCAGTCGGTGCCGATTTGTACGCCGGAACCCAGGGCGGCGGCGTCTGGAAGTCAACCGACAGCGGCCTGACCTGGGCCGCAGCCACTTCGGGCATCAGGCAGTCGCGCCCGCGCTGCTTTGCGCAAATCGACTCGACGATCTTTGCCGGCACTTTGGGCAACGGCATTTTCAGTTCAACTGACGGCGGTCAGACCTGGGCTGCGGTCAATAACAATCTCTCGTCCTGGGTCATCACGGCGCTCGCGGCCAACGGTTCTGAACTTTATGCCGGAACCTTCGGGCTGGGGCTGTGGCTGTCGCGCGACAACGGAACAAGCTGGCAGATGATCGAGATCGAATACACTGCGGGAGTGCCGATCACTTCAATCGTCGCCACTGCCAATGACCTGTACGTCGCCACTCCGTCAGGCGTCATCAAATCGCCACTGGCCAGTTACAGCTTCACGCCGATGATTAACGGGCTGACGAACACTGACGTTCGCGCGCTTGTGGCCACCGCGACTGACATTTATGCGGCGACCGGCAACGGCATCTTCCGCTCCAGCGACGGCGCGCAGACGTGGACGCTTATTGGTGACACAACCAGCGGCCTCACGAACGAGGATGTCAGATCGCTGACCACTGATGCCGGCAGTATTTATGCCGGCACGGCAGGCGGCGTTTTCAAAATGCCGCTCACCGGAGGCACCTGGACCGCCAGCAGCAACGGCATCAGCAGTCCTGACGTGAACGCCGTAGTCAGTTACAGCGGCAAGCTGTTTGCAGCCACTTCAGCCGGAGTCTTTTTCTCAACCGATGGCGGCGCGAAGTGGAAGAACGGCAGCCACAATCTTTTCAATCAGAACGTCAAAGCCCTGTTCGTCAGCGGTGCCAAAGTCTACGTCGGCACCGACGGCAGCGCCGCCTGGAGCAGCAGCTATTAGGCCGGATATGGAGTGCAGCGAGTGCTCGCCGCTTTGCTTTCGTCGCTACGAATTTTCCCGGAGCTGCGAACTCCGAACGAAAAGCGGCGAGCACGCGCCGCACTCATACTCGCCCGCAGGGCAGTCTGTTTCACCGGCACAAACTATACACAAACAAACTGGCCGCTTTCCTCGCGGAGCAAAAGTCTCCGCGAGAAAAGCGGCCAGTCTGTTTGCATTTCAGTCCTGATTCGGGGCTGCGCGGCGTGCTGACGTTCATCCGGGCCGTGATGAGCTGCGGCTCAATGGCGCGCGTAACGGCTGGCTGAAGCCCTCGCCTCTGAATGACGCCGCACCTTTTCCCACTCAAACACCTGCCGGGCGCGGCGGTTTTCGCGGGCCGCGCTGAGGACGTCAAGCAGTTCGTCTTCGATCATTTCAGGATGCGCGCGTTCGCGTTTCATCGCTTCCATGATCGAAACGTAATCAAGAATTTCGTGGATGTCGCTGTCAGAGAGATGTTCGAGTTTGAAGAGAAGCTTTTCTCTTGTGGTCAGTCGTCCGCCCATGATTACTACCTCCATTGCGGCAGGCGACCGAACCGGGTGGGCGGGCAATCATCCTGCCTGTGATTGGTGTGTACGCTCGGGAAGCGTCAGCAGTTGATTCATCGTTGAATTGTTTGCTCCTCGTTGTCGAACCGCGAATCCGGTCGCGGTCGGGTTGCCCGTCTGCCCCTGATCGGGGAAAGCTCTTTCGGAATGTGACGCCGACATCATAGTACAAAAGCAGGCAGCGGTGAATAGCGGAAGCCGCGTCACTTCACGATAAGCCGGTTGTATTTTCTGAGCGTTTCGCGCAGCCGGTCGTGCGGCAGCGCGATCACCTGATGATCGTCTCTGCCGGTCATCGTTTCAGCCGCCACCAGCGCATTGATGATCGCTTCTTCGGTCGCCTGCGCGGTCGCATCAAAGAGCGGATTCATGCGGTCATTCGGCAGCATCGTCAATTGCACAACCCCGTCTGACTTTGCGGCTTCGGGATTGGCGGTTGAGAAGGCTATAAAAATATCGCCCGAACCGTTGCCCGACAGGCTGCCCGTGCGAGCCAGTCCCAGCGCGGCGCGACGCGCCAGGCGTTTCAACTGATGCGCGACGAGCGGCGCGTCAGTGGCCACAACGATAATGATTGACCCGGTTTCACGGGGCCGGAACGCGCCTTCGGTAATTTCAATGCCGACCGGCGCGCCCGCAATCTGAAGCTGTGACCGCACTCCGAAATTGGCCTGCACCAGCACGCCGACGGTGTAACTGCCCTGCCGCTCGCTCAGCTTGCGCGAAGCCGTGCCGATGCCGCCCTTGAATTCAAAACAGATCATCCCCGTGCCGCCGCCGACATTGCCCTCGGCAACCGGGCCTGAACGCGCATTGTTGAGCGCGTCAAAGACGTGCTGATCTTTCACGTGAAAGCCGTTGATGTCGTTGAGCCAGCCGTCATAAGTTTCCGCGACGACGGGCAAACCCCAGGGTTGCATCGTACCGCCCTGTCGCTGCTGCCACGCCAGCACCGCATCGCGCACGACGCCGACGCTGTGCGTGTTGGTAATCATCACCGGGCCTTCCAGAAAACCCGATTCCTCAATCCACGTGGTGCCGGTCATCTCGCCATTGCCGTTGAGTGAAAACCATCCGGCAAAGACCGGATCATGCGACTGCCGGCCACGCGGCAGAATCGCGGTCACTCCGGTTCGCACCGGGCCGCGCCCGACCTGCAATTTACCCGTGCCTGAAATCAGCGTGGTGTGGCCGACCTCGACGCCTGTG
>CAYWDW010000214.1:6795-8093 GCA_964457105.1 uncultured Heliobacteriaceae bacterium | reverse complement strand
GACGGAAAACGCAAATCAACGCGGGCTGTCCACGACTCTGAATTATCAGCCGCCCTGGCCCGGTCGAATGGTGAAATCGTGAGGCCGCATCCGGGCGCGCAACGGCGCCTGCGGATTGAGATGGAAAGCAAACATCAACAGTCCCAGGCTGCCGCCCAGACGCCAGCTCAGGCGCAGACGATGACAGCATCAGTCGGCCAGTCCCGCCCGGCGGCTGAACCTGCCGCTTCGTCGTCACCAGCCGATGAAACGCGCCCGCACAGCAGCCTGGCTGAACACCATCAGCAGCCTGAAACCAGCGACCAGCGACACGCCGAAAGCGCTGATCCCTGGCAGCGGATTTCAGACTGAGAGCGAAACAAAAGGCCGGAAGATTTCTCTTCCCGCCTTTTTCTTTCGCCTTCAAAACATCGCGCGACCTGAGTCGGGACTTTCAGGACGTGCGGGCAGGTGACGCGCTGACGCTCGCGCCCGGTGAAGCGCTCGCCATCGGCGATGGTGACAGGCTCGGCCCGGCGGTCGGTGTCGGCGTCGTCTCCGGCCTGCGCTGATCGCTGGGGTCATGCAACCGCTCAGGCCTGCGGCCAGCAGAATCAGCAGTGTCTTTTTCATCTCGCCCTCCATCAAAAAAAACTCCGTTATTGACTTCGGCCTGCCGAGTTGCAAACCGAAGGCCGCGCCTGATCGGCTGCCGGTGCAGGGTGGTGACGCTGGCACATCTATTGACTCAGAATCAGTGGAGGAATTATGAGCAAAACTGCAAAGAAACAAATCGCTGAAAATCAGCCGGACCGGACCGGCCTGACTGATCCTGAAGCTGCCCGCCGGGAACTGATGGCTGAAGCCGGTGGCCGCAAACTTGAACACGAAATGGAGGAGTACAATTCAGTCAGCCCGGAGCTGACCGCTGGTGACATTGACGCTGACTGGCAGGGGGCCGAAGAGGGCGGCGAGGAGACTCCGGGTGGTGACGCGCCAACGCCCGATCAGGACAACGTTGATGAACTGGGCCGCGCCGTCGGCCTGGAGTTTCAGGATAACCAGGAACTTGAAACCCACGATGAAGTGCTCGCCCGGCGCGACCGTCACCGCTGGGAACTCAACCGCAGTTCGGCTGACGACGATTTCACTGAATGACCGGCCAGCCACTGTGTATCCAGTACGCGAGCGTGAGCGAGCGCCCGGTCCGCAGTGCCGGGGCGGGCGCGCCCCCCCGCGGTATGGGCCCGGCCAGCCACCAAAAGCCCGGCCGCCCCTCCGCGCGCCGGGCATTTGGGTGGTCGGGCGGGGGTTTGGGC
>CAYWDW010000214.1:0-6785 GCA_964457105.1 uncultured Heliobacteriaceae bacterium | reverse complement strand
GTCTCCCAACTTTATAACTAATTCCCCCGCCTCCAAGTTTTTACCCATTCCCCTCGCTTGAGCGAGCGCCCGGTCCGCAGTGCCGGGGCGCTCGCTCACGCTCGCGTACTGGACCCGGCACGCAACGAAAAGCCCGGCAGCCAGTCAGCTCGCCGGACTTTTCGTTGCTCGTCAGTGGATTTCGGCCCAGCCGGAATTTACGGATGTGCCGTATGTCCGCCGTCACTTGTGATGTGCGTAGTTTGTGGCGCGTGCGCAGAAGCGCCAATCAGGAAAATAATGCCGAGAATGACGTGCACCACATTGTCCGCCGTCATTGAGATCATCTCCCCCGGCGCCGCGTGTGCATCAACCAGCGCCGCAGCCGCCCCCGGAGAGGCGAAGCCGATGAGACCCAGCAGCAGGTAGATGATGCCGATAACAATGCTGAACGCGCGGGCGGCGGTGTAAGAGGTGGCAAATCCGAAGTACAGGGCCAGCACGCCGCTGATCAGATGGATGATATTGTGCAGGCCTGACAGATGCATGCCCATCAGGTGCGGCGTGCCATAGCCCAGCAGACCAATCACAATAAAGATCACACCCAGAATTTTACAGATTGTTCTGGCCATAATTCCCTCCTTCTCCTTATTACTCAGGACGGCGCTAAAACAGAAATGGCTGCCTGAATTTGTTGTCGCCCTCCCCATGACGACCACTAACTCAGGCAGCCGCTCCACTCACGACGGAAAGGAACCTACTCCCCCACAAGTTCCATTGAATGCCTCTGTGCATTCGTTCCGTACCTGAGCCTGACCAGAATCGCAAATGAATCGGTCGCCTTTGTCTCAGCAACTGCGGTGCCACTCCTGATAAAGCCGGAAAGAACGCTAACCTCCCTGCAATCACTTCATCTTTATCGCCACACCGGCGCACCGCTCAGTTGCGCGCCAGCCGCTGAATCAGACAAATGCAGCAGGCTGTATGACCCGGCAGCACAGTGTACCGTCCAGCATACGCCCGCCGGTGTGTCGTGCCTGGGGCCGCAGCGCTTCCAGCGTGCTCCTGGCAAGAAGCTGATTGAAAGGGAACAGGTCTCTTACCAAATAGCACGCTGGAAGCGCTGCGGCCCCAGGCGCGGTGCCGGTTCTGGCTTCCGGTTTGCTGGTTTGATGGATCGGTCACGGACCGACTGGCGGTGTGACACATCAATGAAACAGCAATCCTGCAATCAGTCATTGAGAAATTGAAAACGCGGCGATGAATTCATCTTCATTGCGGCACCTGATTAACCGGAGGAGCCATGTCAGGCAGACAAATCAAAATGTGGATGTTCAGAAAAATGGTGGCGGGCATCCTGCACAGCAGGCGCGATCACGGCCCGGCCAGTGACCTGCTGGCGCTGGGCGTCGCAGCCGGTGCGGGCGCAGGCCTGATGTACCTGCTGGACCCTGATCGCGGCAGGCGGCGGCGCGCCGTGCTGCGCGATACGGCGGTCAGTTCAGTCGGTGACATCAGCGGCGCGCTCGCCACCGGGTCGCGCGATCTGGCCAATCGCGTCAAAGGGCTGGCCGCGCGCACTTCAGCGAGCTTCAAAACCGACGAAGCCGATGATGAAATCATTCGGGCGCGAGTCAGGTCAAAGCTGGGCCGCGTGGTGTCGCATCCGGGCGCGATTGAAGTGGCCGTGCGCAACGGCGATGTCACGCTGACCGGCGCCGTGCTGGCCAGCGAAGCCGATGCATTGAAGTCCGGCGTGTCAGCCGTCTGCGGCGTGAAGGAAGTCAGATGCGAGGTGCAGGTTCACCAGCACGCCGGTGACGTGCCGGCCCTGCAGGGCGGGCACTCGCGGCGGGGCGCACAGTTGGCGCTGTGGCAGCGGCCATGGTCCCCGGCGACGCGCCTGATTTCAACGCTGACCGGCGGCGCGCTGATGGGCGTGTGCCTGCGACGACGTGACGGCGTTGGCGCGGCGCTCGGCACGGCGGGCTTCTTTCTGACGCTGCGGGCCACGACCAACCTTGAACTGAAACGCCTGCTCGGAGTGGGCGGCGGCTGTCGCGCCTTTGATGTCTGCAAGACGGTCAACATCAATGCGCCGGTCGAGCAGGTGTTTGAAGCCTGGACGAATTACGAAAACTTTCCGCACTTTATGCACAACGTGCGCGAGGTCCGCGATCTGGGCAACAGCCGTTCGCGCTGGACTGTCGCCGGCCCTGCCGGAGTCCCGGTCGCCTGGAACGCCATCATCACCGATTACGAACCCGGTCATCTGCTGGCCTGGAAAAGCGAACCCGGTTCAGTCATCAGACAGGCGGGCCTGATCCATTTTGAAGCGACCGGCGAGCAGCAGACGCGGGTCACGATCAGAATGTCCTACAATCCGCCCGCCGGAGCCTTTGGGCACGCGCTGGCGCGACTGTTCGGCGCTGACCCGAAACACGAAATTGATCAGGAGATGATTCGCCTGAAAACGATGATTGAAACCGGCCACCTGCCACACGACGCCGCGCAGCCCATCCCTGAAGCCGCCTTCAGCGCGCGCGGCATGCAGCACCGGTGAAGGCTGCAACAGGGGGCAGAAAGACGGGAAGAAAAAGCGCGATCCCGCCACGAAGAGAGATAACGGAACAGACGGAAATAACGAAACACACGGAAAGCTTCAGACTCAGGTCTGGTTTCGTCTGTTTCGTTATTTCCGTCTGTTCCGTTATCTCTCTTCGTGGCGCGCGAAGCTGAAGGAGCGATCCACCTGCCTGAAAATATCCAGCAGCGCCAGCGTGACCGCGACGATCACGGGACCCAGCACCAGGCCGATGACGCCGAAAAGCTGCAGCCCGCCAAGCACTGAAAAGAAGATCAGCAGTTCGTGCAGGCGCGTCTTTCTGCCGACCAGCCGGGGCCGCAGCAGGTTATCAATCGTCCCGATCACCACCAGGCCCCAGATCACCAGGATCAGCGCCCTGCCCGGATGCCCCGTCAGCGCCAGATACGCCGCCGCCGGAATCCAGACCAGAAAGGACCCCGCCATCGGAATCATCGAAAGCAGAAACATCACCACGCCCCAGACCAGCGCCGAAGGCAGACCCAGCACCCCGAAAGCCAGCCCGCCCAGCAGGCCCTGAATCCCCGCAATCACCAGCACCCCGTAAACACTGGCGTAAATCACTTCGCGGGTCCGCTCGAAAATCTGTTCGGACTGCTCCCGCTCCAGCGGAATCACATCACACAGGGCGCGCCGGATGCGGGCGCTGTCGCGGAAGAGATAATACATCGTGAAGATGATGAAAAAGACTTCGATCACTCCGCCGACGAGGCCGCCCACCAGTCCGAGCGTGCGACCGGCCAGGTTGGCGCTGAGGCTGTTGAGCCGCTGCGCCAGATACTCCTGCGGATGCAGGCGGCTGACATCAATGTATTGCGACAGCCAGCCGGTGAGGCGCCCGATGATCGGCGAATGCGGACCGAGCAGCGTGGCGAGCGATCCCTGCAGGTTCTGCACCAGCGCCGTCAGTTCGTTGACGACCGCAATCGTGATCAGCGTCACCGGCGCGAGAATCACCACAATGACCAGCGCCGTTGAGAGCATCGCGCTCCAGCCCGGACGCCGCAGCCACGCCACCAGCCGCTGATGCACCGGCGAGAAGATAATCACCAGCACCGCCGCCCACGCCAGCACTTTGACAAAGGGCTGCAGCATCAGCCAGCAGACATATAAGGCAATCCCCGCCGCCACCAGCAGCGCGATCCAGCGAAGATCCACTCTGCGTTCACCTGCGCTCACGATGGTCATCCGGGTCAGCCTGCCGCGCTCAGGCCTGAAACTGCAACTTTCAAAATACGTTCACAGCCTGCCTCTGCCGACAGTCTCCCTCGACCTGACAGTGTGCAAACTACAGGCCAGCGTTCTGGCACTGACCTTGCGATGTACCAGTTGCGGGCGAGCCTGGTGTTATTCGCCAGCGCAACACGCACCGTCAGTTTGTATGCGCAAACTGGAGAGCCTGTATGAAACAACGACACACGGCCATCGCCTGAGATCGGAAGGGTAACTTGATGAAGACCATCACACGCGAAGAATTGCTCGACAAGATCAGACGCGGCGATCACTTCAAGCTGGTTGAGACGCTGCCACTGACGGCCTATGAACACGCGCATCTGCCCGGCGCCATCAACCTGCCGCCGGATGAAATCGAACAGCTTGCGCCGAAGCTGCTGCCCGATCAGAACGAAGAAATCGTGGTCTATTGCCGGAGCCTCACCTGACACGCCGCTGAGAACGCTGCCCGGGTTCTGGCAGCGCTGGGTTATCAGCGGATCATTCATTATGCCGGAGGCAAACAGGACTGGATCAACGCCGGGTTAACGATTGAAAGCGGTCACCGGCATTCAACTGCCGGATAGTTTCAGTATGAGGTTCAGGAAGTCACTCGCCAGCGTTCGTGCATTGATCAATCGGGCGGCAGTACAACTTGGTCAGCATCCTTTTCTGCCGCCCGCGCCGCTGCGCAACGGACACACGATGACGCTGTTTGGTTTTTTCTGTCGTCGTCACTTTCGGCTGACCGCACAGTCGGAACAGGCGCGGGTCTTTGCGCCCGAACCTCAGGTGCGTGTGCTGGCGCGCTGTCAATGGCAGCCGCAACGCCGCCACAAGCCCACCGTGCTGCTGCTGCATGGACTCGAAGGTTCATCCGAAGCCCGCTATATGCTGGGCACGGCGGATAAAGCCTGGCGGGCCGGATTCAATGTGGTGCGGCTCAATATGCGCGGGTGCGGCGGCAGTGATCGCCTGCCGCCATCTTTGTATCATAGCGGCCTGACGTCTGATCTGCGGTTTGTCATCCGCGAACTGATTGAAGTGGACGCTTTGCCTGAACTCTATCTGATCGGCTTTTCGATGGGCGGCAATCAGGCCTTGAAACTGGTCGGCGAACTCGGCGAGGCGGCGCCGAGCCAGTTGCGTGGCGTGTGCGCCGTCAGCCCGCCGATTGATCTGCAACTCTGCTCAGCCGCCCTGGTGCGCCGCGAGAACTTTTTGTATGAGCGTTATTACCTGTGGTGTCTGCGGTCGAAGCTGCGCCGGACGCAGCGGTGCTTTCCAGATCTGATCGAACTTGAAGGACTCAGCCGCGTCCGCAGTATGGTTGAGTTTGATCGTTTCATCATGCCGCTGCTCGGCTTCCGCAATGTGGCTGAATATTACGCGCAGGCCAGCGCGATCAATTACCTGCCGAACCTTCAGATTCCGGCCCTGATTATTCACGCGCAGGATGACCCGTTCATTCCGTTTGCCCCGTTCACGAGCGCCGCGGTCAGATCCAATCCGCACCTGCTGCTGCTTGCGCCGGAACACGGCGGCCACGTTGGTTTTTACGGGCAGCATCAGGCTGACGAAGATCGGTTCTGGGCCGAAAACCGCACCGTTGATTTCTGCTCGCTGCTCTCAGCCGCCGCCGCCATAACTGAACTCAGACCGGATCGGCAAAGCGTCCCGGACCGGGCCATCACGAAGCTGCTGCCGGCGGCTCAGAACTGATTGAGCAATTCACGCACTTCAACACAGGCCGCGCTGAAAAAAACCAGGCCCGTGCTGCGGGCCATCGCGCTCCGGCTCAGCCGTGAAGCCGCGCGCTTTCAAACGGGCGACGCGGCGCCGGGTCCGTGCCCGGCGAACTGTTTTCAGCGGCTGAGGCCGCATTCGCGCTGGTCGGGGGCGCTTCAGATTCCGAGGCGACGGCCTCGGCCTGATCGGCACAGAGCATCTCAGGTTCATCCGGTTCAGCGACCGGTGCGGGCGCGGCTGGCTCAACCTCCCGGATCGTGTCGTGCAGGTTATGCTTGCGCAGCATGCTGTAAAGACGCGGGCGATAGAGTCCAAGCAGGTTGGCAGCGGCCTGTTTATTGCCGCGTGTGCGTTCAAGCGCGGCGCTGACAATCGCGCCTTCAAGCTGCGTGAAGATGTCCACGCGCGGGCCGCCGGCTTTCGGGTCGGGCATGCGGTTGACGAGCAGCCGGGCGAGTTGTTCAAGCGTCATTTCCTGCGCATTCGGCACGGGCGCAGCCCCGGCGGCAGGACTGGCCGGAGCGAACTTCGGCTTTGCGCCCGGCAGGCTCGCGGCGGCAGGAGCCGTGCTGACCCTGGCAGCGGCTGGCGCGTAAGGCATCGCTTCCTCATCAATCACCTCGCCCTTGCTCAACAGCACGGCGCGTTCCAGCACGTTCTGCAATTCGCGGACATTGCCCGGCCACGAATAGGCGAACATGCGTTCGTAGGCGAGTTGCGAAATGCTGTGAACCGGGCGGTGATATTTTTCCGCGTACATTCGCAGAAAGTGTTCGGCCAGGTGCTGCACGTCTTCGGCGCGCTCACGCAGCGGCGGCACGTGAATCTCAATCGTGTTGATGCGGTAATACAAATCCTCGCGCAACTGCCCCGCCGCGACGGCATCGAGCGGATTGCGGTTGGTGGCTGAAATCAGCCTGAAATCAGCCTCGTGGGCCTTTTCACTGCCGAGCCGGTAATAGACGCGCTCCTGCAGCACGCGCAGCAGCTTGGGCTGCAGCTCAACCGGCATTTCACCGATTTCATCGAGCAGCAGCGAACCGCCGGTCGCCTGGCCGATCAGCCCGATCTTGTCGGTCGTCGCGCCGGTGAAAGCGCCTTTGGTGTGGCCGAACAGTTCCGATTCGATCAGTTCCTTGGGCAGCGCCGAGCAGTTGATTTTGACGAACGGCTTTTTGGCGCGCAGGCGAGAGTTTCCAGGAAAGCCGGATGCGGGAAATCCGCACGTCCGGTTTGACGA
>CAYWDW010000213.1:0-8096 GCA_964457105.1 uncultured Heliobacteriaceae bacterium | reverse complement strand
TGCCGCCGCGCCAGTCAGCAGCGGGCTGGCAGCCCGCGCTCCAATAGTTTTGCGTCAGTCTCGTCTTTGATTCAGCCACAGCGACTCAGAGGACACAGAGATCATCACAGTCATTTATCTGCGCTGTGTTCTCTGAGCCTCGGTGGCTGAATTATGATTTCAGACGCTGCTGCAAAAATTCAAGCGCGGCGGCGAGGGCGCGGCCACGATGGCTGCGCGCGGCTTTTTCTTCGGGCCGCAGTTCCGCGAAGGTGCGCTGCAACTGCGGATCGAAAAAGACCGGGTCGTAGCCGAACCCGTTGTCGCCGCGTGGTGCGCGCGTAATCAGACCTTCGCAGACGCCTTCAAAGACCCGCCTTTCGGGCGCGGCGTCAATAACGCCGACCAGCGCAATGGCACATCTGAAGCGGGCCGTGCGCTGTGGATCGGGAACGTCTTTCAATTCATCAAGCAGCTTCGCCAGACGTTCGGCATCGGTTGCGTCGTCGCCCGCGTACCGCGCTGAATAAATGCCGGGCGCGCCGCCAAGCGCGTCAACTTCAAGGCCTGAATCGTCAGCGAGCGCGAGCAGTCCGGTATGACTGAAATAATACTGCGCCTTGAGCAGCGCGTTTTCAGCGAAGGTTTGTCCGGTTTCAGTCGGCGCGGGCAGGCGCTCAAGGCCAATGACTTCCAGCGGAAGTCCGGCCAGCAGGCGGCGAAACTCGGCCACTTTTCCCGGATTGGTTGAGGCGATCAGTAAGCTTTGAGACATGCGGGGCCGCGGAATGTCAGTTCTCAACCAGGCAGATTGCCACAGTGATGTTGTCAGGGCCGCCGCGTTCGTTGGCCAGACTGACAAGGGCATCGCAGGCTGCCTGGGGTTCATGGTGTTTGACGATCTGAAATAACTCTTCATCGCGCATCTGCCCGTACAGTCCGTCGGTACAAAGCACGAGCGCGTCGCCCGGCAGCAGTTCGACAGGTTCCGGGCGCACTTCGGGAATCACTTCGGCGCGCGGGCCGATGGCGCGCTGCAGCACGTTGCGCTGCGGATGCACGGCGGCTTCGTCTTCATCAATCAGTCCGTCATCGAGCATGCGCTGCACCAGCGAATGATCTCTGGTCAGGCGAATGATGCGCTGTTCGCGCACCAGATAAATGCGGCTGTCGCCCACGTGCGCCAGAAAAGCGTAACGCCCGGCCAGCGCCGCCGCTACACAGGTCGTGCCCATGCCCTGGCATCCGGCAGTGGTTTCCGCCTGGTGATGAATGATCTGATTGGCGTGCGTCAAAGCCAGCGCCAGACGATCATTGATCGCCACCGGCTGCAGGGCCGGAGCGAAAAAATGTTCGTGAATGACTTTCACCGCCATCTGACTGGCCGCGCTGCCACAGGCCGCGCCGCCCATTCCGTCGGCCACCAGCAGCAGATGATCGCCACTGGCCGTGTCCCGCCAGAAGCCGCAGGCGTCCTGATTTTCCTGACGTTTCAGACCCGTATCAGAGCGATAAGCGATGACCATATTTCGCGGCATAGCGTTGTGCAACAACTCGGAAACTGATGAGGATTTCAAGCCGGGGCAGGGCCAGGGCAGTGGTTAGTGGTTGGTGGTTGGTGGTTGGTGGTTGGTGGTTAGTGAAGATCAGATGATTACCCGTATTCTTCACTAACCACTAACCACTAACCACCAACCACTATTCCAAAGAGATGAAAGTCAGCAGGACGTTGCCGACTCTGATCTCGTCGTGACTTTGCAGCGGCATCGGCTCGGTGACTTCAGCGCCGTTCAGGTAAGTGCCGTTGCTTGAAAGTTCGTCCTTGAGGTAACAGCGCCCGTTGCGCCAGATGATGCTGGCGTGCGTGCCGCTGACGGCGGCATCATCAATCACGATGTCGCAGCTCGGATTCGCGCCAATCAGATTGCGGCCCGCGCGCAGCCTGAAATCAGCGCCCTCAGGCTGCTGGCTGAAGCTGACGAGCCAGCCGACCAGGCGACCCGCTGCAACCGCATTGTCGCCCGGCACCACCACCGTGCGACGCTGCTTCTGCCCGGCATTCAGTTCAGGCACAGCGACCTGTGGCGGCGGGGGCGGCGCCATCGGCGGCGCGATGACTGGCATCACAGATGGCGGAACAGATGGCGGAACAGATGGCGGAACAGATGGCGGCGGCGCGGTCATCACCGGAATCGGCGGCGGCGGTGGTGCGACCGGTTCGATGACGGTGGCCGGTGCAGGCGGTCGCGGCGGCGGTTCGACAACGGTGGCCGGTGCATCCGGCAAAGGCCCTGTAGGCAGATTGCTCACCGCCGGCCCCGGATCAATGACCGTTGCGTAATCGCGCCTGATCTGACCCGTGCGATTCTGATCGGCCTGCGGCTCAATCACGGTGGCCGGAGCCGTTTTTGAAACCACCGGCTGCGGCCTTGTCGCCAGGGGTTCAACGACGGTCTGCAGCGGTTCGACGCGGGTTTCAAACGGCTCGATGCGCGTGGCGAAATCGGTTTGTGAAGGCCGGTCGGCTTGCGGGCAATAGGGACAGGCATTGTAGACCGAACTGTAAACATGCCCCTGGGCGCACGTCACCAGCGAGGATGCCGGTGCGGGCGCGGCGCTTTTCGTCATCGGCGTCCCGCAGCCGCCGCAGAATTTGGCAGTGTCAATATTCTGAGCTTTACAAACCGGACAGATCATAAGAGGACTCCACTTCAGTTTCGAGACGGGGTAGCGATTGACAGGGGGACAGGCACTTTACGCGGGGCGGGATGCCTGTCAGAACAAGCGTCAGTATAAAACAAGTGCGAAACAGGCCCGAAGGAAAAACAATGAAATCTCCGTGGCGGCAAGGTTAATCGCAGGCCAAATAGAATACGGATTGAACGGATACGACGGATCAGATCAGTCTTCATCCGTCGCCTCCGCGCGCAATCAGGTCAGGCCTTTATTTTTCCTTTGCCGGATCGAACGTCACACGAGCCTTGCGCAGATAAGCCATTTTGCCCAGGTGCGAAGCCAGCGCCGAACGATGACCGCTGACCACATCTGAATTGGGCTGCTGACGCGAACGCAGACACTCCAGAAAATTCTTTACGTGGTAAAAGGTCATATCCACCGGGTCAGCTCTGCGCTCGGTCGGCGGCGCAGGCGTGCTGCCCTTCCCGGCACCGCGTTCAGTCCAGACATACCGGCTGCGATCAATATACAGATTGCCTTCCGTGCCCATAAATTCGATGGCGGCGCCGCGTCCGCCCGGCGCGAGCGTGGCTTCAAAGGTGGCCGTCCATTCCTTCGGGTACTCAAGCTGAATACAGATCGTGTCCGGCGCGGTGCGACCATCCTTGTAATGGTAAACCCCGCCTGAGGCATTCGCGGCCAGCGGGATTTCCTCGCCAATGAACCAGTGCACCACGTCAATCCAGTGCGTGAACAGATCGGTAATCTGCCCGCCGCCAAAATCGAGATAGGAACGCCAGTTGTAAAACTGATGCGCATTGAAGGGGCGATATTTCACCGGCCCCAGAAACATCTTCCAGTCCAGGCCCGGCGGCTGTTCGGTGAATTTCGGCTTGCGCAGGTGAAAGGTGTTGCCGTGCCACCACGTGCGCACGAGCGTCACCCTGCCGATTTTGCCGGAATCGAAATAGAGCCGTTTGGCTTCGGCGTAATGTTCGCCGCTGCGCTGCTGCAGGCCGACCTGAAAGACGCGCCGATGATCGCTGACGGCTTTGATAATGCGGCGGCCTTCTTCAATGGTGTAAGTCAGCGGCTTTTCGCAGTAGACATCCTTGCCCGCCGCGCAGGCGTCAATCGCCATGCGCGCGTGCCAGTGATCGGGCGTGGTAATCAGCACCGCGTCAACCTCCTTTGCGTCGAGCAGGTGACGGTAATCAGGATGAATCCTGGCCCGTCCCTCAAGCTGTTCGGCATTGGTCTGATTGACATATTTTTCATAAGCATCGCACAGCGCGACGACTTCCAGGCCGGGCTGTTTGCGAAACTGCGCCAGGACATCGTTGCCGCGCGTGCCGGTGCCAATGACGCCCAGGCGAATGCGCTCATTCGCGCCCAGCACCTGATTGAATTGCGCGGCGGTCAGCGTCGCCCCGGCAGCGACAGCGCCGCGCGCTGAAGCGGCGATGAACTGCCGACGGTTGTGAGCCTGCTCAGACATGGGGGAGTCACCTTTCTGATTTGTGGTGGTGGATGGTCAGGAAGCGCCGGGGCTTCACAGCCGGTCAGGGTCAATGCCCAGTTCGCGCAGCTTCGCGGCCAGTTTCGCGGCGCGTCCGGCGGCAGCATCAGCGGCCTCATCCGGCGTGGGCACCAGCGCGCCAGCGGCAGTGAAATAACGCAGCCGACCGCCGTCAACGCCGAGGTAAAGGTTCAGCACTTCGCTCCAGCGCCAGCCGCGTTCATCGGGCGTAATGTCAGCATACTTTCGTCCGTACAAACGAAAGCCTGCCAGTTCGAGCGTGACGGGCGAGAACCAGAAATATTCCGGCGTGCGAAAGTGATCCTGATAGAGTTCCTTTTTGATCTCGCGGTCCACATCGGCGGTCGAATCCGACAGCAGTTCGATAATCAGGTCGGGATATTTGCCGTTCTCTTCCCAGACGACCCACGACGTGCGGTCGCGCTTTTCGGCATCCAGCACCAGAAAGAAATCAGGGCCGCGAAAGTCGCGCGTCTTGAGCTGTAGCCGACTGTAATAAACCGTCAGATTCGCGCCGATGAAATAATCATCGCGGTCCCGCCAGTGGCGTTCGAGCATCGCCACCAGCATGGCCAGTTGGGCGTAATGCAGCGTGCTTTCCATTTCAGGCTCATCGCTCAGGAGTTGAGTCGCATCAGGCATCAACTGCGCCATTTGTTCGACTGTGGTTGGCATCTCAGACCTCGGTTGAATTACAGCAGGCGGCAGCAGGCGGCTGCGCCGAATTACCGTTGTGCGACGATCACGGTCGCCTTGATTGAAACGTCGAAATCCATGTCATGACGTTCGCCGTCAATGATCCTGGCGAGGTGCTGCCGGACGCGACGCTCCGCTTCAGCATCGGGCAGCAGCGCGAGCCAGTCATCCAGAAAGAAGGTTTCAATCAGCGGCGAATTGAAAAAGGAACGCGCATCGGCAAAATCAAATTCCTCTTTGCGCGTCACGCTGTGAATGTGCCGCAGGCCGGCCTGTTTGGCCAGTTTCTCAGCCTCGGTGACGGTCGGACGCGCGGTAATCAACGCTTCAAGCTGCGGCGTCAGGTGATCCAGTCCGACCTCGTGCAGCGCTTCCCAGAAGATCGAAAAAAATTCATCGAAGCTGCCGCGCGTCGTCAGCTTGATCGCTACCGTGGCACCCGGCCTCGCCACGCGCGCCAGTTCGGCAAAGACTGCGCGCAGATGTTCCGGGCGCGTCATTGAAGCATCGGCGATGACCAGATCGAAATCGGCGTCGGGCTGACCGGAGGCTTCCAGCGTGCCCGGCACAAAGCTGATCTTTTCGACGCGCTGCATCTCGGCCTTGCCGCGGGCAATTTCCAGCCGCTCCGGCGAATCATCAACGCCGACCACTTCGGCGTCAGGGCCGAGTTTGCCCGCCAGCGCGACGGCATAGCCACCGGTGCCGCAGGCGAGATCAAGCACGCGGCCCGGTTCCGGCGTGGCGACCGCTTCATCCACCATTTCGTCAAACACCTCGCGCCAGGCGGGCACGACGAACAGATCGTAAAGATAAGCCAGCTCTTTTGCGTCTCTGGTTGCCATAAGTCGAGGTGATAGTAGCCAATCAGCACCAGCCCCGGCAAGACCCGGCGCGTCGGCGCTGAAACTGACAAATCAGCCGGGCGCGTGTTAGATTGCAATTTACCAGCGCCCGATCAAGCTCCCCGATCAACCGGCAATGGAATTAAGTCAGGCAGCAGAGAGATGACGGAACACACGGAAATAACGAAACACACGGAACAGCCCTGTGCTGAATCGTCTGGTTTCGTCTGTTCCGTTATTTCCGTGTGTTCCGTCATCTCTCTGCTGCTTAACTTAGTGCCATAGCTTTGACAGGAACGCGGCAATGACAACCAGCGAGAAAATTTTCAGGGATGGGACGTATCACATTCTGCCGACTCCGCTGCGCGTGGGCGCGGATGAACGCTTCACCGGGCGCGGCGTGACGATGGCTTTCATTGATTCGGGCTTTTATCCGCACCCCGATCTGACGCAACCCGTCAACCGCGTCGCGGCTTACGTCAACATCGTTCACCGCGCAGCCACGCCCACCGCCCGCACGCATGAATTCAACACGCCGACTGACTCAAGCTGGCACGGGATGATGACCTCAGTCGTCGCGGCGGGTAACGGGTATCTGTCGGGCGGCAAATATCGCGGCATCGCCTGCGAAGCGCAGGTCGTGCTGGTCAAGGCGGGCAGCACGGCGCGCATTCAGCACGACGACATTACGCGCGGGTTGCGCTGGGTGATTGCTCATCGCCAGAAATACAACATTCGCATCGTCAATGTTTCGTGCGGCGGCGATTACGAAGCGTCATACCTGAACGATAAATTGTCGCAGGCGGCTGAAGACGCCGTGCGCGCCGGCATTGTCGTTGTCTGCGCCGCCGGTAACGCCGGCGGCACGCCGCAGCATGCCGTGCTGCCGCCGGCTTCAACGCCCGCCGTGATTACGGTGGGCGGCCTCAACGACCGCAACACGCTGGAACTCAGCGACAACGAAATGTATCACTCGTCTTACGGCCCGACGATTGACGGTTTGCAGAAGCCTGAAATCATCGCGCCCGGCATCTGGCTGGCCGCACCGATTCTGCCCGGCACGCCAACGGCTGAAGAAGCGGAACTGCTGGGGCGACTCCAGGCCGCGCCGGATCAGGAACTGCACGACATTCTAAAAAGCAGCGCCGGGGTTGATCGTGATCTTGACGCGGTCAGTGACCGTCCGGCCTACCTGATCCGGCAACTGATTGCCGTCAGGATTCGTGACGCCAACGTCATCAGCGGCCATTACAAGCACGTGGACGGCACCAGTTTTGCCGCGCCCATCGTCTCTTCGGTGGTCGCGCAGATGCTCGAAGCAAGGCCGCAACTGACGCCGCAGCAGGTCAAACGCATCCTGATTGACACGGCCCGCCGCATCGCCAATGTGCCGGTCGAACGCCAGGGCTGGGGCATGATTATTCCGTCACGCGCCGTCGAACGCGCGCTGCATTTCAAGTGACGGCCATGACGCCAATGGGATTAAGCCAGGCAGCAGAGAGATGACGGAACAAACGGAAATAACAGAACAGACGAAACCAGGCCGATTCAGCACAGGGCTGTTCCGTGTGTTTCGTTATTTCCGTTTGTTCCGTCATCTCTCTTCCGGCTTGTTCTCTTGCGGCCATGACGCCGGGCCTGCTTCAACTCCAGATCGTGCCGGGCTGATGAGGTGTATCTGATTGACGGCAACAACGTGATGGGTCAGCGCGTCGGCTGGCATCGTGACAAGGCGGCGGCGCAGCGACGCCTGCTCAACGATCTGGCGCGCCTCGCGTGGGCCGCGAAACGCCGCATCACGGTTGTTTTCGATGGCGTGCCGCAGGAGCAGTTTCGTGAAGGCGCGGCCTTTCGCGGCGTAAAAATTCTGTATGCCCGGCCCGGTTCAGACGCTGACACGCGCATCGTTGAAATGGTCGAAGCTGAACGCAACCGGAAAAACCTGACCGTCGTCACTTCGGATAATGCACTGGCCGCCCGCGTCCGCGCCTGCGGCGTGCGCGTGCTGCGCGCCGGAGAGTTGCGCCGCAAACTTGACGAACTGGCCGCAACCAGCGCAACACCCGACAAGTCTGAAACCGGACCGGATGAAATCGCCGACTGGCTGCATTACTTCGGCCTTGATGATGAAGCTGAATAGCCTGTCGAACGGCACGACTGGTCACGGCTGATTCTTTACGAAGTTTTTACATCCTTCCCCGCCCCCGACCGTCATAATGCAGACTCACTTGATAGCGGTTTGCAGATAGCTGCGACTGTCGTCAGAAGTCGGAATTCGGAATTCGGAATTCGGTAGTCGGAATGAAGAGAGGCCGCAGTCTCGCAGCTTCCTGTCATCTGTCATCTGTCATCTGTCATCT
>CAYWDW010000212.1:0-8100 GCA_964457105.1 uncultured Heliobacteriaceae bacterium | reverse complement strand
GCCGGTCCTCATCGGGGTGGCAGGCGTTGTCGCACTGGCCGCCGTCAAGGCTTCGTGCAAGGCAAACAGAATGGCGGCTGCCACAAACAAGGCCGGGCCGATAATTTCCAGCGTGAACTGTTGCGCCAGCACGCCGACGAGCGCAGGCAGCAGCGCCTGGCCCAGCGCCGCCGCCGCAATCTGAAAGCCGACGCCGTTGGCCGTGTGCCGTGCGCCCAGTCGCGCCGGAGTCGTTGCAATCAGCGAAGGAAAGACCGGTCCCAACGCCAGGCCCAGCAGCGCCAGCCCGCCAGCATTGCCGAGGTCGCTCAAATCAGCCCATAACAAAACCGCGCCGACCGCCTGCCCGATCAGGCAACCGCGCAGCCACGCGCGCACCGGCACGCGCCGCGCCAGCAGCGCCGACACAACGCGGCCAGCCGTCAGGCCTCCCCAGTAGATGCTGACCCACAATCCGGCAGTCATCAGCGGAATCGCGCGCGCTTCGGTCAATAAACTGTAAGCCCACGCTCCGGCGGCGGCTTCGATGCCGGTGTAAAAGAAGAAGGCTGCGACGCTCAGCCAGACGAGCGGCAGTCGCAGCGTGCTGAAGAGGGAAGCTCTGCTTGCCGTTTCGGCAGTCGCAGCAGGTTGTGTTTCTGAGTTGTCGCTGTTCGACCATTGCCTGCGCGTCAGGCCGAAACACAGGGCGAGCGCGAGTTGCCCGACGCCGACGATGGCATAACCGAGTTGCCACGCGTGCCCGCCTTCGAGCAGGGCAGTCATCAGCAGCGGCCCGCTGAAAGCGCCGATGCCATAAAACGCATGCAGCCAGTTCACCAGGCGCGCGCTGAAATGAATTGCGGCAAAGGTATTCAGCCCGGCGTCAATCGCTCCCGCTCCGAGTCCGGCCAGCGTCGCCAGCGCCATCACCATCCACCACCACATGGCCAGCGCATAACCGATCAGACTCAGTCCCGTCGCCAGACAACTGAGCGCGAGCAGCGCGCCCACACTGAGGCGCGCGAGCAATCCGCCGCTGCTGAAACTCGCCAGCAGATAACCCGCCGTGTACAGCGCCAGCAATCCGCCCAGCGCGTCAAGCGGCAGCCCGAAGTAAGCGCGCATCGAAGGCCACGCCACGCCGAGCAGCCCGTCAGGCAGACCGATGCTGATGAAGCCCAGGAACGCCAGGCCGATCAGCAGCAGACTGGTTTTACGTTCAGTAATCACTGACGGCGTGCCGTTCTCTGCAAAAGGAAATTGAGCTTCAGCGAGGCTGTATGCATAATGAGCAGGTGCAGGGAGACCCGGACATGAATCCGATCATCATCACAGCCATCATCTCAGCCGCCACTTTCGTCCTCACGATCTTCAGCGCGATTTATCTGAACCAGCGACATGCCGACAAGCTGATTGAGCAGCTTGAGAAACGACTCGAAGAGCAGGGCCTGCTTTTCAGGACGAAAGTGGATGAGCAGGGGCTGCGCTTCGAGAACAAAGTAGATGAACTATCCCGCCGCATAGAAGAGCAGGGGCTGCGCCTCGACGCCAAAATTGATGAACTGTCCCGCCGCCTCGAAATGAAAATTGATGAACAGGGACTGCGCTTCGAGAACAAAGTGGATGAGCTGTCCCGGCGCATAGAGGAGCAGGGCCTGCTCTTCAAAACGAAGGTTGATGAACAGGGGCTGCGTTTCGAGATGAAAGTTGATGAACTCTCCCAGCGCTTCGAGATCAAGGTTGATGAACTGTCCCGGCGTTTCGAGATGAAAGTTGATGAGTTGTCCCGGCGCTTTGAAATGAAAGTCGAAGGTCTGAGCGGAAGAATGGACGCCAAATTCGAGACGGTCAATGCCCGCCTCGACGGAATTGACCGGCGACTCGGAACCGTTGACCTGCGGCTCGACCGTCTCGAAGGCGTTATCCTCAAACCTGTTCTGCCCGGCAATGCCTGATCACTGCTCCTCGTAATGCCACGTCAGCCCGCCATCCACAAAGAAGGTCGAGCCGGTCACATAATCGGATTCATCTGAAGCCAGGAAGACCGCCAGCGCCGCGACATCGCCCGGTTGTCCCAGGCGACCGAGCGGAATCTGTGACACCAGCGCCTTCAGTTTGACCGGATCATTCAGCAGCTTCGTATTGATCGGCGTTTCAATTGCGCCGGGCGCAATGTTGTTGATGTTGATGCCGTAATGTCCAAGTTCGACCGCGAGGTTGCGCGTCATCATCTTCAGCCCGCCCTTGCTCGCGCAATAGGCCGTGAAATTGGGGAAGGGAAGTTCTTCGTGGACTGAACTGATGTTGACGATTTTGCCGCGCCGGTTGGTGGCGATCAGATGCCTGACCAGTTCCTGCGCGGCAAAGAACGGGCCTTTCAGATTGACGTTGAGCACCCGGTCATAATTTTCTTCGGTGACATCCTGAAACGGCGCATGGTTTTCGATGCCGGCGTTGTTGACCAGAATGTCGAGCCTGCCGAAATGTTCAAGCGCCGCAGCGAACATCTGTCTGAGTTCATCGGTTTTTGAGACGTCGGCCTGCACGATCAGCCCGCGACGACCGGCGGCTTCAACGGCGCCCAGGACCTCCCCGGCTTTGGCCGCGTTGCCGATATAGTTGATGACGACATCAGCGCCTTCCTCGGCGAAGCGTTCCACAATGCCGCGTCCGATGCCCTGACTGCTGCCGGTGATGAGTGCGATTTTGTCTTTCAGCTTCATGTCTCTCTCCTTGTTGTGAACTTCAGGAAAGAGCCGCCACAAATGAACACGAATCTTCACGAATGGTTTTGCGAGTACGAATCTGAATTCTCAATTGTCCATTCTCCACTCTCCATTATTTGCAGAAGACCGGCTTACGAATCACTGCGCTCTGCAAATAATGGAGAGTGGAGAATGGACAATTGAGAATGTTGCCGGGCGCCGATGCTTCGGGCCCGACTGATCTGATTTGTGTTCATTCGTGGCTGCTCTGCCCCATTGATCATCTGCCCGCGATCATCGCCGGTCTGACGCCGGGAATGTTCAGCCGCATTTTGTAGAGTCCGCTGCGCGCGCACAGATACATCGTTTTTCCGTCTTCGTCGCCCCAGGCCATATTGTGAATGTGCTGTGGCGCGACGATTGTACCCAGGTGCTTTCCTTCAGGCGAGATCACCCACAACCCGCCAGGGCCGGAAACATACAGGTTGCCTGCCCGATCAACCTTGATTCCGTCAATCGCGTCTTCGCCCTTTGCCGCTGTCAGATCAAAGAAGAGCTTTCCGTTTTCGAGCCTGCCGTCAGCCGTGACTTCGTAACGCCACACGACCTTTTTCTTTTCGTCCCAGTTGCCGAGGTAAAGAAACTTTTCGTCCGGCGAAAACGCGAGGCCGTTCGGCCCGGTGAAATCACGGCTGACGAGTTGCAGTCTGTTTTTGTAAAGCGAATAGACGCCGCTGAACTGTAATTCTTTGCGCGGATCGTCAAAGAACTTCGGCAAACCGAACGGCGGGTCGGTCAGGAAGAGCGCGCCGTCCGAGCGATAAACCAGATCGTTCGGGCTGTTGAAGCGTTTGCCTTCGTAACGGTCGGCGAGAATTGTTTCGCTGCCGTCTTTTTCCAGTCTGATGATGCGGCGATTGCCGTGCTGATTGATCGTCAGTCGGCCCTGCGGATCGATCGTCAGACCGTTTGAGCCGGGCTGAGAGTATTCGGCAATGTCCGCGCCTGAATAACCGCTCGGCGTGCGAAAAATTTCAAGCCTGCCGCGCAGATTTCCGTTCGGCGTGTATTGGTAAATGATGTTGCTGTTCGGATCGCTGAAGAGCAGATAACCGCCATCACTGATCCAGACCGGCCCTTCGGTGAATTTGAAGCCTTCGGCCAGTTTGAAGATTTTCGGATTCGGCCCGACGATTGAATCAATCGCCGGATCGTTTCTGACAATCTCAACATTCACTTCGCTCGGCACGAGCGCCAGCGGGCCTTTCACGCCCGGATGAAATTCGAGCTTTGCGTAACGCACCCAGATGAAGTTGGTCGGCGGATTCGAGAGCGGCCCGTTGATGCCAAAGACAGCGAGTTGAATCTGCTGCCCCGGTTTCACGTCGCGGCCAATCACCAGGCGGTTCGGCGCGTTCCATCCGCTGACGACCGAACTGCCCATCTGTCCCAGGTAACGCGACAGTTCGCCGTTCACCCAGACTTCAGCGTAATCATCGAGCGCCGTTTCAAAGACCACCGTCGAGCCGGTCGGATCATAACCGTTGATGCGTTCGGGAATCGTCAGTCTGATTCGGTACCAGTTGAAACAGAGTCTGCCGGTTGAGCGACGCTCACTGAGCGAAGCCGGAGCGATGACCGGCCACTGCGAATCATCGAAGTCAGCCGGGCCTGCCTGCGGCGTGTAATCATAAGTTCTGATCGGTGCGCCCGTCGGTTGTTTGTCCGGCCCTGGCGCTTTGAAATCAACTTCGATGATTCTGGTGTCGCTGTAACGCCACGCACCTTTGACCAGCCTTGCGCCTTCGTCAGTCGCCAGATCAATCACCGCTTCGGGCTTTCCTGTCTGCGCCTGAGCATTGCAGCAGGCCAGCGCCAGCACGAACATTGCCAGCACAGGTTTCATCAGATCACGCATTCTCATTTGCCGCCTCCCTGAATAACAGAGCCGAAGCCATGTCTGCTGTCGTCTGTTTGCCGTGTGTTTCGTTCTTTCCGTCTGTTTCGTTATCTCTCTTTCGCTTTTTCAACGCGCCTTGACGACGTAATAAAGCACCGGCCCTTTCACTTCCCTGAACCAGTGCGGAGTTCCCGCAGGCACGATGATTACATCGCCTTTGGCAATTACTCTGGTGTCGCCGCCCTTGATTTCAGCGCCGCGAATTTCATCCGGCGCGATGGTCTTCGGTTCGACAACCGTGCCACCAGTGACCAGCGTCGCTTCGCCTTCGAGCACATAAATGATGTCGGCGTCTTTGGCGTGAACTTCGGCGACGCCGGGTTTGTCGCGGCGGCTGGCGTGAACCATGTATTTGTCGCTGTCGCTGAACAGCACTGCGCCTCTGGCGAAAGCGTCAGTGACTTTCTGCTTTTCAAAATATGAAACCGGGCCGCTCGTGATGCCGTGTTCTGGATTGGTCGTCAGTGCATTCGCCCCGGCGATGGCGAGTTCTTCATCCTGCTGCGCCGAAGCCGCGCCGCTCACTCCGACGCCGCCGACGATCTGCCCATCAACGATGATCGGCACGCCGCCCTGCAATGGCGTGAAGAACGAATCAGGCAGCGCGACCATCGCCGTGCGCCCGTTTTTGATGCTGTCCTCAAACGCTTTGGTCGGACGCTTGAAGAGCGCCGAAGTGCGCGCCTTGCCGATTGAAATATTCGCGCCTGCGGCAAACGTGTTGTCGAGTCTTTCAAGCGCCATCAGATGACCGCCCTCGTCAACGACCGCGATGACACCGCCCGGCGCGCTGAGTCTTCTCGCTTCGGCTTTGGCCGCGTCAATAACGCGCCGCGCGCCGTCAAGCGTCAGCGATTTCTTTTCCGTCATCTGCGCCTGCGCGAAAGTCGTCAGCGTCAGCGCCGCAGTGATGATTCTGAATAGGGATTTCATAGACCTCCTGTTGATTGCCGACACAAAGGGCGCACAAGACCATCTGCCTGAAAGAGCCATCAGCATCTGTGCGCCCGCTCATGGCGCGGCCCGCCCCGAACCGCGCAATCCATCACGACTCTGATGAACTTAACTCTGCGGAGTGATCGTCACCCGGAAGAACTCAGCATTCTTCCCGGCGTACTTCGCGTCTTTCACGCGATGAACTCTGGCGTTTTCGGCCTCGCCGGTATTCGGCGCTTTCTGGCGCGGCGCCTGGTTCGGGCCGATGCCGGGTTCTTCGTCTGTTTCAGTGCCCGCATCCCACAGAATCAGCTTTGAAGTGATGTCGCCGCTCAGCGGTTTGCCGTTCTCAAAGAGTCTGATGCCGTCCGATTCAGGCGCATAGAACCAGTCGTTGGATTGCCCGAACATCGTAATCAGCGAGAGCTTCATGCCCGGTGTAGCCGAGAGCGTGAATTCGTAAACGCCGCCGGGGCCAAGCGGGCCGGGCGTTTCAGCGCCTGCCGGGATATTGAAAACACCGTGCTGCATGCCGCTGTGATGGCCCATCAGGAAATCAACCATGCCTGACGGATTACCATCTTCGGCCTGCCCCTCAAGCCCGTTCGGCGCCGCCGGTTTGCCTTCAGTGAAGAAACGAACCTCTTTGTCGTGAATGGCAAAGAAACCCGGCGAGAGCGCAAAGGGCCATTTCGTGCTGTCCGAAGCGGTCTGAAAGTCTCTGCTCGAAACGTTCTCAATCCGCACGGTGAATTTCACTGCCTTGTCATCCCGCCTGGCGCGGGCCAGTGACGGAAAGGTGAATTGCGTGCCGACTAAAACCGCCAGTGCCAGCAGCGCCATTGTTGATTTGCGAAACGTCATGGTTACTCTCCTTTTGCTTGTCTGTGTTTTGTTCGAGACGATTGCGCGTCACCGTCATCAGTGACATTGCTGCCACCTGCATCTGAAAATGCAGCGCTGATCGTTGTGATGATGCAGCTTTGCGCACAGCACTCCCGATGCGCCTTTCAGCCGCAGGTAAACTTCCGCCGCGAGCAGCATGCCCAGCGGCGGAGCCGTCAGATAAATCCAGAGCGCGTGCCAGATCTGCCCGTTGAAGGCCGAACCGAATGACCGCGCCGGGTTCATACTCATCCCTGAAACCGGATCCTCGAAGGTGATGTAAAGCATCACCAGCGCGCCCGCGCACAAGCCCGTGTACCGCGCAATGTTCATTCGGTTGGAAACGTTCAGCACCACTATCATCAGCGTGAAAGTGATGACCACTTCACCTGCGAACGCTGCCGCGATTCCGAATTTTCCCGGCTGCGTGGCGACGTAGCTGACCGCCGGATGAGCGAGCGCGCTCTTCAGCGCAATCGCTGAAAGCGCGACGCCCGCCACTCCGCCGATGAACTGCGCGGCGATGTAAAAGAGCGCATCCGGCGCTTCGATTTTGCCGAGGCGCAGAAACGCGAGCGTCATCGCCGGATTGAGATGCGCACCCGACCGCTGGCCCCAGGGCGAATAAACGATGCCGATGGCCGTCAGCCCCATCGCCGTTCCCATCAGCACGCGCCGCGCGAACGCATCATCAATCGCCTGATGCACGGGCGAAGCCGGATGCGCCAGCAGCGTGCCGAAGACGCAGGCCGAAACCATAAACAGGCCCAGCCCCCAGGCTTCGATCAGGTATTCAGGCCAGTGTTGTTTCAGACGCTCGATCATTTCAGTCTGTCCCGTCTCAATTTCTTTCACCTGCATAATGCCGTCGTGACAGCGGACTATTCCCGGCATCGGTCGGCGCTGAAAACAAAAGGCAGGCCCGAAAGCCTGCCAATAGATTGAAAGCGGTGACGAAGAATCAGGGGTTTGTTCAGACGGCCTGCGCAGTTGCGATGAAGTGGTGAACTTCAGGCACCAGCGCCGCAGCGATCATCTGATTCTGCTGGTCGTTGAGATCAGAGATGACAAAGGCGAGATAGTTTCCGGCTTCAAATCCGGCGACGGCGAAATTCTGCAACCGCGCCTGGTATAGCTGAATCTGTCCGGTTTCACGTGGCGCATCAGCGCGCAGTGATTCAGCGTCCCGCTTCCGGGTCAGAATGACTGACAGCACCTGCCCGGCCTGATTTTTCAGCAGCAGGTGAATAAACTCGCGGCCCTGATAGCGGCACCGATGCGCGACGGTGACTTTGTAATCAGCCGGAGCCTGCTGCTGCGCCACTGACACCAGTTCGATATACGGCCCCATCTTTTCGGTCATTTCAGCAAAGGTGAAGACGCGATCCTTGTTGCCGTGATCGTAGGCGCAATAAACGTGATCGCCTGCGCCGATCTGCAACACCTGTGCGGCGCGTTCAGTCAGCGGCTGCAGGGTCACAGCGGCCTTGTGCGCCAGCGTGACGCTGGTTTGTGGCGTATTCAGATAGCGCGCCACCAGCGCGCCGCCAATGGTCAGCAGCAGCGCCGCCGCCGCCGCATAGAACCAGGGCGAAACGGCTGGCCCGGATTTCAGCCGCCGCCGGATCTTGT